>NZ_JAJNHQ010000012.1:0-76663 GCF_022386845.1 Mammaliicoccus sp. C-M13
CTTCAGCAGAAACATTATCAGATGTAGCGTCATCAGAAGCATTGTCATCTTTCACTTGCTCTTGATCATTAGCATTAACATCAGAGTCTTGCTCTACGTCAGATGTATTATCTTCAGCAGAAACATTATCAGATGTAGCGTCATCAGAAGCATTGTCATCTTTCACTTGCTCTTGATCATTAGCATTAACATCAGAGTCTTGTTCTACGTCAGATGCATTATCTTCAGCAGAAACATTATCAGATGTAGCGTCATCAGAAGCATTGTCATCTTCCGCTTGCTCTTGATCATTAGCATTAACATCAGAGTCTTGTTCTACGTCAGAAGAATTGTCTTCAGCAGTGACATTATCAGATGTAGTGTCATCAGAAGCATTGTCATCTTCCGCTTGCTCTACGTCAGATGTATTATCTTCAGCAGAAACATTATCAGATGTAGCGTCATCTTGAGCCTTTTCTTGATTGCTAGAATTTTCAATAGAATTATTAGCTACATTGGAATAATTATTTTCTTGTGTAGTCTCATTTGAAGTTTGTTGTTCTGTAGTTTCAACGTCATCAATAATTGATGGGTCTTTGTATTCTTTACTACCAGAAATATTTAAAGATTGGTTTTGTAATTCTTGTTTTTCTTTCTGAATTTGATTTGCATTATCGTGTTGTTCAATGATGTTCGAATCTTTATTGCTCTTTGTTTCTTCGGCATTAACTTGGTGAGTTACAAGTGTCGTACCTGCTAACGTCATGGCAACAATTGCGGGTGTCTTATAATAGAATTTTTTATCCATATACAATCTCCTTTGAAATAGGTATTATATTATTTAATACTAAGTATAAAGGTTATTAGAAGAAATAATCCTAAAAATACAGATTTGTAATCTAACTTTAATATTTTGTATTAATAATTTTTATAACTTAAAAAAGCTTTTTCATGTAAAAGTGGGGGATGTTTTCTTCTAAAAATTCCTCGCCTTCAGCTTTATATCCTAATTTTTCATAAAATACTTTAGCATGTGATTGTCCATTTAATGCTGTTCCAATGAAACCATCTTCTTTTGCTTTTTCATTTATAAAATTCATCACATCTTTGCCGTAACCGAAACTTCTAAATGGTTTTAACACTGCTACTCGTTCTACTTTAGCTAAGCCATCTTCATATGCTCTATATCTACCAACAGCAGCAGGTTGGTTTTCATGATATAGAATAACGTGTTTAGCTATATCTTCAAATTTATCTATTTCAGCTTCTAAAGCTACACCTTGTTCTTTTACAAAAACTTCTTTTCTAATGTTAAGCGAATCATTTTTCTCTTTATCATTTTCAACTATTTTTATCATAATATTTCCTCCTAAAAGTGAATGGATTTATTATACATTAAAATGAAATATAAAAAAAAAGCTCATAATCCAATTGTTGAAAAACAGTGGATTGTGAGCTTTTTGTAAGGAAAGAGATTTCCGAACTTTATCTATATTTATAATGCTTCTCTTCTGACGATAGCTGTATATTGCCAAAAAAGTCTTAGTTGGTGAATGTTCCAATTTGTTACACCCATTGTATAGCCGCTTGGTGTAAAAATTTGAATTTGACTTGTTTCAAGTGCTGCTGCTACAAGGTATTGTAAGTGCACACTTAGTGATTGCATTTCTTCAGTTAAGCCTGTTTCTGTATACACCCATGAAAAAGGAAGTGGATTTTCAAAAATATTGATGACATTAAATATTTCTGGTATCGCAATGACATAACATGCGCCATCAACAACAGGGTCATTTTCAGCTTGACTATAATAAACTATTAAAGCTTCATAATTTTCCCGATGTTCATGATTAACGAAATATAGATTTTTTCTGAAGTGTGATAAATCTCCCGCATGAACAATTTGATTTTCTAATGCATCGAACATTTTATTGATTTGTTCATATTTTTCGTATGTTTTTCGCTTTGTCATATTATGCCTCCTTTCTTAATATTGGTCTGGGCTAGGTTCTGCACTTTGATTAAATCCTTGATTATTTTGAGCTGGAGCTTCCTGAGCTGGTGCATTCTGCTGTGGTACTTGTTGTTCCTGTTCTTGTGCAGGTGCATCATTGGAAGGAACATTTTGATCTGGTACTGCTTCTTGTTGTGGTACTTGTTGTTCCTGCTCTTGTGGTGGTTGTTCTACAGACTCTTCAGGTGCCGGTTCTACAGCAGGTTCAACGGTATCATTACCATCTGTATCGGCTGTACCGTCTTGTAATTGCTTTTTAGTAACTTCAACATACGGCATCAAATCACCATACGCTTGAATCATGAGATAATTCATAAAATCTGTTTTCTTAGTAGTTGACAATTTTAAGTCTTTTCTCAATTTATTTGAGAGTTTAACTAAATTATCTAAATCTGGGTTGAAGAAATAAACACCATTCACATTAGAATCTGTACCAACTAGTTGTTCAGATTTGATTTTAACTTTACTAGATGAATAAGTTGTTGCTAAATTTTGAATATCTTTGAAAGAGAAATTATGTTTAGCATTTTTACCAACTATTTTCACTAAGTCATCTAATTTATTAATAGAATTTGTTTCTTGCGCTTTTCTAATGATTGCTTTAATCATTTCCATTTGACGTTTACCACGTTCTAAATCTGAATCTTGTTTTCTAGAACGGACAACAGCTAGTGCTTCATCACCGCTTAGGTTATGTTTACCTTTTTTGACTTTAATTCTACCTTTATCCTCCGTGTTAGGTTCATTTAAATCAAATGGCACATTAAATTCTACACCGCCAAGTTCGTCTATTACTTCAACGAATGCTTCCATATTTATTCTCGCGTAGTAATCAACAGGAACATTTAAAGTTGATTCTACACTATCCATTGAACCTTCAGGACCGTCAATAGCATGAGCATGTGTGATTTTGTCATAATATTTCACTGCTGGGACATAACTCAACGTATCTCTTGGAATACTGACCATTCTAATTTGTTTTTTATCTCTATTAAATGTTGTATAAATCATAGCATCTGTGCGTGATTGATTAGCTTTTTGGCCGCCTTCACGTCTTGATGAGCTATCATCGACACCTAAAAATAATACTGATATATGATCTAAACTAGGATCTACTGGTTTATCTCTTAAAGAAGATTTGCTTTTATTGGATTCTAGGAACGAATCATTAATAGCACCTCTAGTTTCAAGATAAAGCATTAGGCCGAATACAACAGGTAAAATCATAAGAACGACTGACATTAAAATTAAGCCTATTTTTGCGAATCTCTTCATATTATATATATACCCTTCTGTCTGTAGTCTTTATTTATTTTTGCATATTATACATCATACTCGATTTTACAAGTAAAATTCAACAATTTAAATGAATTATGTTTATTGAAACCAATTGTTGTAATGTTAAATTGTTGTAAAATTTATGGAAATGGTGTAAATTATAGTGAAGAATGTGAGGTGAGACAAATGGCAAAAGTGCTTGAAAAAGATTTAAGTAGAGCGAGTGAGCAAATAGTACTGAATAAAGATAATACTTACGATGTTATAAAACCACAAACGATTAATGTGCTTGGTTTGCCATTTGCAAACCTAACGGCAAATGAAATATTAGATCGTGTGAAATATTTTATCAATCAAGATACATTTGATAATCTCTTTATCGTAACTGCAAATCCAGAGATTGCTCACTATGCATATAACAATAACCATTACCAAAGACGCATTAAACATGCAGACTATATTGTTCCAGATGGTATTGGTATTGTGAAAGCTGCCAAATATTTAAAAACACCATTAAAAGAACGCGTACCTGGTATTGAATTAATGGAAGAAATGTTGAATATCGCAAATGCTAGTAGTAAGAAGGTGTTCTTACTCGGCTCTTCAAAAGAAGGCGTTAAAGAAACAAGAAAGATATTAGAAGAACAATATCCTAACATTACATTTGATCATAAACATGGTTATAAACATGTATTAGATTATAAAGTAACGAAGAAAGTAAAAAAATTCAATCCTGATTTTATTTTTGTTGCAATGGGCTTCCCTAAACAAGAAGATTGGATTTATTACAACCGTCACCATTTTGAACACACAGTTATGATGGGTGTAGGAGGTTCATTTGATGTTATTAGTGGTAACGTTAAACGTGCTCCTGAAGTCTTTCAAAAACTTAACTTAGAATGGTTATATCGTATTATTACAGATTTAAAACGAGTTGAACGTGCGATGAAAATACCACTCTTTATGAAAGAAGTTCAAATTCAAAAACGTATAGTGCCTAAGAAAGGCAAGCATGATTATATGAAGACGAGATAAATCAAAGTGATTTTAGATACCTTGTTATATGAATTAGCTATTTAATTAGTTTAATTTATAACAAGGTATTTTTTATTATTTATTTTTGAAAGTGATAAAATAAAACTAACTTAATTAGAAAGTGAGTCACTTTTATGAATATATTATCATTAATTGAGAGACAAGTAGTAAACAAGAGTAAACATGCAGCTATGATTGTTGGAAATGACCAAGTGAGCTATCAAAAATTATGGCAAGATTCACATCATTTAGTTTATAAATTAAAACAATTTCCTAATAATGCGAAAATAGGTATTGCTATAGAAAATCCAATATCATTTATAAAGTGGTATGTTGCTATTTTAATCAATAAACAAATACCGTGTGTAATTGACCCTCATTTAAACAAAGATAAATTGGATTGCTTAATCGAGGAATATAACCTTGATGGATTGATCAATAATAAATCAAATGTATTTAAATATAATATGCCACTTAAAGATAAACTAGAAAATATATTGCATATTGGATTTACCTCAGGAACAACAGGATTACCTAAAGCATATTTAAGAAATCATGAATCGTGGGTTAAATCTTTTGAATACAATGATATGTTAATTGATAATAATATCGATGTGTTAGTTGCGCCAGGACCTCATGCTCATTCATTATCTTTATATGTTATGATTTATGCACTATGTACTGGTAGAGCGTTTATTGGGCAGGTACAATTTGATACGTTATCTTTGTCAAAAGTATTACAACAAAATACAGATTCAAAAGCAATGTTTATAGTACCTACAATGTTACACAGTATGATGAATCATAATCTAAAATTAAATAAAGTTGAGACTATATTTACTTCTGGTTCTAAACTTTCTCTTCCAATGTTCAACAAATTTAAAGAAATATATCCTGAAATTAAATTAATTGAGTTTTTTGGAAGTTCTGAAGCTAGTTTTATTAGTTATAATATAGATGGTAAAGCAGCATATAATTCAGTAGGCTATTTATTTCCAAGCGTGAAAGTAAAATTAAAGGATAAAGATCAAAATAATATAGGTAAATTGTACGTTAAAAGTGATATGACTTTTAGCGGATATTTAGATGATAATATAGAAGTAAATTGGGTGAAGGTTGGTGACTGGGCTTCTCTCTCTGAAAACGGAGAACTATACTTATACGGTAGAGAAAGCAATCGGTTAATTATAGGAGGAAGAAACATCTACCCAGAAATCATAGAACAAGAACTAGTTAAATTAGATGGTATTGATGAGGTAATGATTTTAAGTGAGAAACATAATAAATTTGGTGAAATAGCGGTTTTGTTATATAAAGGAAGTACATTTCTTTCTCATGTGGAATTGAAACGTACATTACTAAGCATAGGTTTAAACCGATATGAAATTCCATCAAAACTCATTAAAATTCAAAAATTCTTATATACATCTAGTCATAAAATAGCTAGGAATTTGATAGAAGAGGCTTATAAAGAAGGCGGTGCAAAATGGAAGCAGTTATTGTAGAAGCAAAAAGGACTCCTTTTGGAAAATATGGCGGCATTCTTAAACATTTGGAACCTGAAGAATTATTACAACCACTCTATAATTATTTGAAAGATAATCATAATGAAGCAATAGAGTACTTAGAAGAGGTTGTTTTGGGAAATGTGATAGGGAACGGTGGAAATATAGCTAGAAAATCTTTATTAGAAGCTAAACTATCACAACATATACCGGGGGTAACGGTAGATAGACAATGTGGCTCGGGATTAGAAGCTGTTACATATGCTTGTAGGATGGTTCAAGCAAATGCTGGTGAAGTATATATAGCTGGAGGTGTTGAAAGTACGAGTAGAGCTCCTTGGAGAATAAAACGACCACAATCAATATATGAAACTGAACCTCCACAGTTTTATGAGCGAGCTTCATTTGCATCAGAAGGATCCGATCCTTCTATGATTGAAGCGGCTGAAAATGTTGCACAAGTATATAATGTATCTCGAAAATCTCAAGACGAGTATGCTTATAGTAGCCATCAAAAGACTTTGCAGGCTATTAAACAAGGACATTTATTACAAGAAATCTTACCACTAAAAGTAAGAAATGAAACTGTTGATAAAGATGAAAGTATAAAACCTAGATTAAATTTAAAGACTTTATCTAGATTAAAACCATTTATTCAAAATGGGACGGTCTCAGTAGGTAATAGTTGTATGAAAAATGATGGCGCAGTATTGCTGCTTATTATGAGTAAAGAGAAAGCTATTTCATTAGGCTATAAAGAAGGTTTAGAATTTGTGAATAGTGCTGTTTCTGGCGTGAATCCTAATTTGTTAGGAATTGGACCTGTACCAGCAGTTGAAAAATTATTAAAAAGAGAACATTTATCAATTAAAGATATTGATGTCGTTGAATTTAATGAAGCATTTAGCTCACAAGTACTAGCATCAAAAGAGTTGTTAAATATTCCAGATATTAAATTTAATATTTATGGTGGCGCATTGGCAATAGGACATCCATACGGAGCTAGTGGAGCACAACTAGTAACGAGGTTATATCATATGAAGCAAATGGAATATTCCATAGCTACTATGGGTATAGGAGGCGGTATGGGACATGCGACATTATTTAAACGATGGAAAAGAGAAGATTGAAGTTTCGTTTAATCTTAAAGATGTAGAAAATTATAAAATGTTAGTTTATATAAACGAGGATAGTCTTTATGTTCCACCATTATATATTGCAAAAGTTTGGCCTAAATTCAAAATATTTAGTCGCTATATTAATAAGGAAATTTTATTAAGAGAAACTGAAGTTAATTCATACAAAGGATTAAAAGTAGACATCCCATATAATGCAACATTATATAAAGAGACTTCAAAGCAATTAAAAAAATATAATCTGCATACATTTTGCTTAATGATTTCAAAAGATAAAACAACTTATTTAAAAATAAAACAAACATTTGTCGAAAAGAGTGAATATTAATGAAGTTTGATCATCGAATGGTTCAAAACTATTTAGAATTGATTGAGGATTCAAACCCAGTACATGATGAAATTGTTCCAGGACAACTTGTTTGTGAGTGGCTATTACATAACGTTGAATGGAATAGTTTCAAAATAAAATATAAACAACCAATTTCAATAAATGAAAAGTTATATAAAGAAGAACAAGAAACGTTAATAAGATGTTCAAATAGTGAAGGTGTAACAAAGATAGAAATAATGAAATGTTAATAAAAAAGTAGGGACGGGACAGAAAATTTTTTTAAAAGATTTCGTAGAATTGTCTTGCCAAGAATGACTAGGGTTGAAAAAACTTGAGATAAGTACATTTTTAATCCAGTCAGCTACTTCCAATATAACAAAAGAGACTGAGGCATTCATTTATGTCTCAGTCTCTGCTATTAAGGTGGGAGTATGAAATCTTTTTATTTAACGTAAAATCTTGTAGCATCTAATTCGTCTTTAAAAGCTTTCTTATCTTTAGCCGATTTTTTATTAAAATCTTGTAGAAACGCTTGGTATTTTGGAAGAACTTCTTCGGCTGTACCAAATTCTCTTAATGCACCGGCTTCAATCCAAGCTATTTTTGTACAGAAATCTTTAACTTGGTTAATATTATGACTTACAAAGAATATTGTTTTTCCGGATTCTTTAAATTGATTCATTTTGTCTAAACTTTTCTTAGTAAATGTCTGATCTCCGACTGATAAAGCTTCATCAATTACAAGAATATCAGGATTAACAGTGACGTTTATTGCAAAACCAAGCTTAGATTTCATACCACTAGAATATTTCTTGACCGGTTGGTATATAAACTCGCCTAGTTCTGAGAATTCGATAATTTCAGGTGTTAGTTTTTTTATTTCTTTTTTAGTAAATCCTAATAAAAGCATCTTATATTCAATATTATCAATACCATTTAATTGTGCATTCAAACCAGAATTGATAGCTATAACATTAACATCACCGTGACGTTCTATATTACCTTCAGTGGGTTGTAATGAACCACCAATAATATTACTTAATGTTGATTTACCTGAGCCGTTAATACCGACTAGACCGATGACATCACCTTCATACGCGGTAAATGTAATATCTTGTAGTGCAAAAAAGCGTTTTGATTTAAAGTTTGGGATAAAAACGTCTTGTAATCTTTCTTTATTAGTTCTGAAAATTTTATATTCTTTTGTTAAGTTTTTAATAACTACTGATTCTTTCATTTGTAACCATTCCTTAAAATTAGTAACATAACTATTATGCATTATTTTATTGCTTTAGTAAATTTATTGTAAATTATGTGAGAATAATGTAAATTATATATGTTCTATAATTCTGTGATTGACCATCATAAATATATCATCTAACGTAAAATGATGCTATATTTATGATTAGGTTATAAATGTAAAAGCGAGAGAGTGATATTAATGCAAGCTGTATTAACAGTGATAAAGGAACACTTTAAAAACTTTTATTTAATTCAAAGGTTAGCACGATTCCAATTGAAAATTTCTAACCATGATAATTATCTAGGTTTAGCATGGGAATTAATTAATCCCGTTCTACAAATAGGTGTTTATTGGTTTGCATTTGGTTTCGGTATACGTCAAAATGAACCAGTCGACGGCATACCATTTATATTTTGGCTATTAGTAGGTATTAGTATGTGGTTCTTTGTAAACCAAGGTATTCTTGAAGGAACCAAATCTATAGGAACAAAGTTTAACCAAGTAGCAAAAATGAATTTCCCTTTATCAGCAATTCCTGCTTATATCCTAACAAGTAGGTTCTATGGACATATTATATTAGTTTTAGTTATTATTTTAATTTGTATGACAACGGGGGTATTCCCTTCTGTTTATCTATTTCAAATACTTATTTATTTACCAATGGTATATGCATTTGCTTTTTCAGTTTCGATGTTAACTTCAACTTTAGGAGTTTTAATTCGAGATACTCAAATGGCAATGCAAGCTCTTCTGAGAATGTTATTTTATTTATCACCGATATTATATGTCCCTCCTAAAGGGTCTATAGTAGAAATGTTAATGAAATTTAACCCAGTGTATTTTTATGCTGAAGCATATAGAGCAGCAATATTATATGATTATTGGTACATAGTTGAGCATTGGAGACTAGCCCTTTATAATGTCTCTGTCATTGCTTTATTCTTTGTAATTGGATCGATACTACATGTTAAATTCAGACAAAGGTTTGCTGACTTTATTTAAATCTAAATAATTCAAATAAGGATTGCTCAAATGAGTAATCCTTATTTTATAAATTCAACTTAAGTTAGGTAGGTTGTGTAACTATGTTAAGAAATATCATTAAACAAATATATTTGTATTTATTATATGGCTTGGATAAGCTTATTAATCATAAAATTAAGCAAGACCATGTGGTCGTTTTTATGACATTTAAAGAAGACGTTTTACCGATTATTAAAGCATTGAAGCAAGAAAATTATAAAATAACGATTATTGCACATCCAAGATGGATGAAAGAAGTAGAATCAATAGATGTTGAAAATGTAATTAATTTGAAAAATAAATACTTATATCAACAAATTAAAGCTATTAAAAGTAGTAAAACAGTAATTATCGATACATATTATTTATTATTAGGCGGAATTAAAAAAAATAAAAACCAAAAAATTATTCAAACATGGCATGCAGCTGGAGCTCTAAAAACATTTGGGCTTGAAGACAAAAGTATTAATCAAAATAATAAACGACAAATTAAAAATTATTTATCCGTTTATCAATTTACAGATTATTATTTAGTTAGCTCAGATATCATGAAAGATATATTTATAAGAAGCCTTGGTGCTAAAGAATCGCAAATGTTACCATTTGGTTTACCAAGATTAGATCAATATAAGCATAAAATAACGAGACCTAAACAAGATAAAAAGATAGCGTTATATGTTCCAACATACAGAGATTATACAGATGAAATTGTAACTATAAATAAACAAGCATTTGAACAAGCGTGTCCTGAATATCAATTAATCACTAAACTACATCCTAGTATAAATAGTGAGAAATCAGACAGTCGAGATATCCAAACTTTAGTTGAAATAGCTGATCTAATTATTACAGACTATAGTTCTTTAAGTGTAGAAGCTTCTTTATTAGATAAACCAATTATTTTTTATAGTTATGATGAAGATATGTATAATGAAAAAAGAGGTTTAAATGAATATTATTATGAAATGACAAAGATGAACAAAACATTTAATGAAGACGAATTGTTCGAACTTGTAAATCAAAACAAAATAAATAAAGATATAAAACCAATGTGGCACAAATATACAGAGTTTAATGCAACTGAAAAGTTAATAAATTTTATACAAAAGGATGAATGATGTTATGAAAGTAAGTATTATTATCCCTGTTTACAACGCTGAAAATACAATAAAAGAAACAATAGCATCTATTTCCAGTACATATGACCATGAAATTATTTGTATTAATGATGGTTCTAAAGATAAAAGTGCAGAAGTAATAAGTGATTTATCTCAAGATAATATTGTCCTGTTAAATAGAGAAAATAAAGGTGCTGCAGCGACAAGAAATGAAGGTATAAGTATAGCGACTGGCGAATACATTATGTTTTGTGATGCTGATGATAAGTTAGGTGAGGGCATCATAGATAAAATGGTGGAAGCAATAGAAGCAAATAATACTGATATTGTCGTTGGGCAAATATCACATCTAGTAGGTGAAGAAGTACGACCTATTAAAACATTTAATGACTTGAAGCCAATCTCAGATACAGATTTAAATCATTCTCCAGAAGTTATTCAATCTATAGGTCCATATGGCAAATTATATAAAAAGAAAGTATTAGAAAATATAAGATTTGATGAAGATATCACATTTTGTGAGGAACATACATTTAATTTAACAGCTTGGGCTAATAGTAAGATAACAATTATAGATGAATTAACTTATTTATATAATATTGGAAATGAAGATTCAATCGTAGCAACAAGTTATAAAAATATAGATAAGTATTTAAATGATGCAACTAAAGTGAGAAAAAGAACTCTAAATATATTAAAGAATTTAGAGGATAATGTATCCCAATATTATAGTTATAGAATGGATTATCTAATCATATATTTCTTAATCAGAAATAATTACTTAAAAACAGAGAATTTAAATAGTTTACTTGATGCAGCGACCAATTATTTAAAAGTGATTAAAGATGTAGATAACGAGCACAAAGAGAAATTAAAAGACATAGTATTAGCAATATCTACTCATGTAGGACATAACAAATTTGTTAGTATATCTAGAGCATTAAACATGTATCATACTAAAAAAACATACAGAAGTTACCAAATGAAAGCAATAAAATTAAAAACTAAAATGACATTAAGAGATTTGAAAAATAAAAATAGTAAATCAGCTCATTAAAATTCTAAAAACACCCATTCCATAGTTAATTAAACGGATTGGGTGTTTTTATGTACAAATTTAATTTTGAAACCTTTTTAATTTTATTTCGGTAATAATTTTGTTTCTTCTGGTACACCGTGTAAAGTTTTATAAAATTTAGTCATATATATACCTTCGATAGGATCGGGCGTATGGTGATATGACTGAAAAGGTATCTGTTCTATTTTTATAACTTTTTCAAATTTATCTAAATTATTTAAATAGTTATCTCTACTAATTTCAGTGTACTTATTAAACGATAACGGTATGATGTAAAGTAAGATTATTAAAACCATCAAAGATGTGATTACGTATTTATGAATACGAATATGTAAACCTTTATGTCCTAGTAAATCTAAAAGAAATTGTGACATTTCTATAATAATCATGATTAAGAAAATAAGACTTGCAAATGCACATCTACCACCATATGGTGATATAACCAAAAATGGAAGAGTTAATATAATCATACTAAAAACATAGAACAACAATCGGGTGTAATACAAAGTACCTTTAAAGTTAATAACAATAAAAATAATTAAAGAGCTTAATGAGCATATTAATAGTGTGGATGGAATGATATTATTTAATGAATTTATATTTTTGAATTGGTTGAAAAATATACTAACGATTATCGAAATAATGAATACACTACAAAGTAAGATATTAATATTTTTGTGTTTACTTAACAAAATAGTGATTGAAATACAAAGTATAGTTAATATCGATATTAATAATACGTTATGCGTAAATAAATACAATGTCATTTCGTTATTAAATACTTTAATTGCACTGATAATAATATTGTCGTGATTATTGAGTTGTTGGTAATCATTCTTTCCCGTAAGTGTTGATATATACGCTCCATTAGTAAACATAATAATGAATCCAACTAGATGACCAATAAAAATAACAAAATATAATATATTTAGTTTTTTGTTTTTTAAGTAATAATATATATTTATAAGAAAACTAATCAAAAGTAAATATAAAGTAACATGTTCTACAATCAACATAGCTATAACACTAAATAGAAAATATAAAATGATATTTAAGTAATTTAGTTTTATATATTTCTTCTGTTTATATAAGCTTATAAAATAAAGTAATATGGTCACAGAAATTACATAATTAACGTATCCAGCAGTCCAACCTAAAGTTTGGCTGAATACTGATAAAGGTATTAATAATACTAAAAATAATATATAGAATATAAATAATGGGTTCTTTTTATTAGTTGAAATTTTATACATAAAAATTATGAAGAGTGATGAACAAATTGCCATGCCCAATATTCTAACTAAAGTAAATCTAACAAAGATTATTTCTAATATATTACTTATGTAACGTCCATTATAATTTTCGAAAAAAGATTTTAACCTCTCCATTCCTAGATATGATTTCCATGTCCAATCATCTCCAGTTAATGGAATGAGAGTGCTCATTATTAGAAAAAAACAAAAAGTGATAAATAAATATATAAATCTTTATTTAATTTTGTATACATGTTACTTACTCCTTAATATGATGTTATTTAATCTTTTAAAATTCTTTTTGATAACAAAAAGGTTATAGGTATTGTTATAAATAACCCTATAAACGGTGCGAAATCTGCATTAAGTTTTAGTATTTGAACAAATATATATAGTAAAATAGTTTGCATCCCCATATTTATAACTTGGGTTAAAGGAAATTTAATAAACTTTTTTAAAGTCGGCGTTACTTTATAAACAAAATGACAGTTCAAGAAGTATGAAATTATAAAGCTGATAATAAAAGCACTTATATGACTCAATAAATAATGAACGGTTAAAATGTTTAATAAAAAAATATATATAATATAGTCATTTAAAGTATTGATGATACCTACAAATATAAATTTAATGATTTCAATATAACTTTTCTTATTTAACATTAATAACTTCCTTTGTATAAACGTAATCATTTAAGTTTGTATCTTTTATTAAATAGTGTGGTCTTGCTTTAACTTCATAATAGATTCTACCTACATACTCACCAATTATACTGATTGAAATAAGTTGAACTCCGCCTAAAAATAAAACAGCAAAAATAGTGGTGAAATAACCAGGCAAGTCTATTCCGTGCATAAGAATATTTATAAAATGATACGAAATATAAATAATGCTAAGTAAACATATTAGAAAACCTAAATATAATAATAGTCTTAATGGTTTATTGTTAAATGAAATAATGCCATCTACTCCGTAATCTAACAATTTAAAAAAGGACCATTTAGATGTTCCACCTACACGTTCTCGGTTTTTATAATTTATAATTTCTTGAGAATATCCTACCCACGAGAATATACCTTTGGAAAACCTTTGAGATTCATTCAGCTTGATTATAGAGTGAATGACTCTATTACTTAATAATCTAAAGTCACCAATACCATCTACAATTGGTACATCAACGAGTTTATTTATAACTTTATAATAAAGTTTAGTATAAAGTTTACGTATGATTTTTTCTCCACTGCGATCTCTTTTTGCAATAACTTGATCAGCACCATTTTTAAATTTTTCTATCATTTTTGGAATGAGTTCTGGAGGATGTTGCAAATCGCAATCAATAATTATGACAGCATCATAGATTTGGCTATGAGTTAAACCCGCGAACATAGCTGATTCTTTACCAAAATTCTTACTTAATGAAATATACTCAACACGTTTATCTTTTTCAGCTTGTTTTTTTATAAGTTCAATAGTTCTATCACTGCTACCATCATCTACAAACAATAAATTGTATTCATAATTATTTTTCCGAGAATCATTATCTAAAATCTTTGTAATATGTTGATAACTTTGAGTTAATATTGCTTCTTCATTAAAACAAGGAATTAAAATTCTTATTTTCATATATGACATCCAACCATAAAGTTACAATTTGTATTAATTATATATTATTTATTTATCCTTTAAATGTAATTATTTGTATATCATTAACTAGATTTCTTAAAATTAACTATTTTAAAATTAATTTTACAATAGTTATATTTTTGGTATAATTTACAATATTAAATTATAAAAAATCATGGAGTAAATAATGGACAAAAATATAATTGATATTGAGAGAAAATTCCGTCCTGAAATTGAAGGACTAAGAATAGTGGCTGCTTTATTAGTTGCCATATATCATATTTGGTTTGGTAAAGTCTCTGGTGGGGTAGACGTATTTTTTGTTGTTTCTGGATTTTTGATTACAACTTCTATTATTTCTACAATAAATAAAACTGGTGAATTTAAATTTTGGCCATACATATCGAAGTTAATGAAAAGGCTATTTCCATTAGCTTTTATTATTATTTTAGTAGTATTAATTCTTAGTATATTCTTTTTACCGTCAACAATATTTGATAAAACAATTAAAGAGACGTTTTCTTCAATGTTTTATTATCAAAACTGGCAACTCGCAATTAGTAACACTGATTATTTAGATGCTAACCAAATGAAGAGCCCATTTGAACATTATTGGGCTATGTCAATACAAGGTCAATTTTATATAATCTGGTTTATTTTATTCTCAGGAATATTATTACTTATTAAGAAATATGGTTTATCCAATGGTAAAAGATTGGTCAATGTTGTCTTAGGATTTTTATTTATTGTTTCTTTTATATATTCAGTTTATTTAACAGCCATAAATCAGCCATTAGCTTATTTCATTACATTTACTAGAGTATGGGAATTTGCTTTAGGTGGATTATTATGTATAAATCTGAGCAGCATTAAAATCTCGAATATTGCTGCAGAAATTATAGGTTGGATTGGTTTAATAGGACTTATTTTAACAGGTGCATTATTTGATGTATCAACTATGTTTCCAGGTTACATTGCATTATGGCCAATGACTTGCGCATTACTTATAATTTTATCAGGCAATAAAGAAACAAAATATGGCGTGAAAAACTTCTTATCTATGCCAATAATGATCAAACTTGGTGGAGTATCATTTGGTATATATTTATGGCATTGGGTATTATTGTCATTCTATAAATATAATATATCTGAAAATCCTGGAATTGTAGCTGGTTTGCTCATCATATTATTATCAATAGCTTTATCTTTTGTAACGACAAAATATATTGAAACACCTATTAGGAACGCAAAATTTAATAAACTTGCTTTTAAACGTATAGGGTATATCGCGCTTGTTAATATCTTATTAATTACTGGGTTAGTATCACACAATCAATACGTGAAAATACAAGATAAGAAAGCAGTTGCAAATAAAGACTATCCAGGAGCTTTATCAATCAATTTAGATAAAGATAAAATTAAAGAAAACAAACCTAAACCTGAATTTGCTAATGTCTTTGATGATTTACCACAATCTCATTTGGATAATAGTAACCAAAGTATGAGCAAATCTGAAGTTAAAGTAGGTAAATATGGTAAGCAAAAAGATTATAAAGCAACTATTGCATTAGTTGGAAGCTCACATTCAGAGCATTGGTTAGGTGCTGTTATAAAGGCAGCTGAAGAGAATGACTACAGAGTCATAAATATTACAAGGTCTGGAACAAGGTTCTCAACTGGATATAAAAAGAATACATTGCAAGATGATTGGGTGAAAAATGTCGAAAATTATCTAGAAAAAGCTGATGATATTGATTTAGTTTTAAGCCATGTTACAGCTTCGGATACAGAAAGCGAAAAAATTCAACAGCAGATGGTAGATCAACTGCTTAAAGTTAAAAATAACTATGGCATTGAAGTAATGGCTATAAGAGATATTCCAAGATATGATTTTAATGTATCTGAAGAATTAGAAAAACATGGTGAAAAAGATACGATAGAGAGAATGAATAAAGGAAATAGACAGTTAGATGAGGCATTCTGGGAACAGATATCTAACGAAGAGAAAGATTTACCACAATTTGATCCTTCAGAATATTTTAAAGTTAATGGTAAATACCGACCGATAATAGGTAATATTGTAGTATACAGAGATATGGACCACATGACGAACACTTATTCTGAAACGTTTGGACCAATTTTAGGTGATGAAATTAAAAAAGTAGTAAAAAAATAGAGTATGTTAAATATTTATAAAAAAACAGCAAAATTCTATAAAAGAATTTTGCTGTTTTTTTATAAATGATTATATTGGTTGGTTCAATATATTAGTGAAAATATGTTCTAATGCTTTTTCAGTATTACCATCGTAAGGCTGATCAAGCTTATTACAAGCTAACGTAATAATATAATTATTATTTGCATAAGCTACTATATCATTAGCAAAAAAGATACCTCTTACTCTTTGATGCTGTTCGAATTTATAAAAACCATATCTATAAGGTTTGGGATAGGTATTTTTACCATCTTCTGATAATAAACTTTGGGTAGTTGATTTATTTAATAATTGATTTGTTCTAAAGGCCTGTATTAACTTTGTCATGTCATTTGTGGACATATATACATTACCAGCGCCGTCATATTTGTCTAAATTATATGTAGGTGTATGAATATTTTGAGCAGGCTGGGATTTATAGCCACGCACCAAATATTTTTCGTGTTTCAAATCATCATACCTTGAAGTAAAGTGTAAATCTGCCTTTTTAATAATTCTTTCTTTTAAATTCTGTTCGAAAGATTTATTTGTAGCAACTTCTATTATTTTCGCAATTGTTATGTAATTGACATCATTATAATTATATTGATGATAATTCTCTGGTAAAACACCTTTTTGTTTAATGCTTTCAATTGCACTGTCTAAACCAAAACTATTTGGATTAGGTGAGAATTTAGCTAAACCACTTTGATGAAACATTAAATCTCTAACTGTAATTGCATAGTAATTCTGGAAGTTAGGTATATATTTATTAACATTATCATTTATATTAATCTTACCCTCATCTTCTAATTGTCTTAGCATTATTCCAGTTAAAAATTTGTTTGCAGAACCAATAAGATACATTGAATTTTCATCATTAGGTATATTATGTTCTATGTTTTTTTGACCATATGCTTTTGAAAACATTGTATTATCTTTTCTATATATTATGACATTTCCATTAAAGTTTATTGATTTTAAGTATGCATCGACATCTTTATATACTGGATCATCATCTTTTCGTTTGTAATTTTCTTTATTAGTAACGCTATTTTATCTTTTGTTTCAGTTTTTTTCTTTTGGGTTGAAGCGATAGGTTTTGATTGTTGCTCCTCAACTTTTGAACATTTGATGTTCAATGATATATAAACAATTAAAGCTACAATGATTAAACTCATTAATATTAATAGTATATTTTTCATTTCTTACTCCTATTTTACTTATAAATACATTACTTCTAATATTTTACAATATTCCTTTTAAAAATAGAACACATAATGTGTTCTATTCGTTGCCATATAATTCTTTTTTAATTTGAGTAGTTGAAATACCTTCTGTTCTTTTTAAATAAATAACTTCGCATTCGTCTTTTAAGAAGTCAAATTCGCCTTCCCAATCATGACCCATTAAGAAAGTATCCACTTTGAAAGTTTTTACATCATCAACTTTTTGTTCCCAATTGTTCTCAGGGATAACTAAGTCAACATATCTAATGGATTCAAGCATCATTTTTCTTTGTTCGTAATTATAGTAAGACTTTTTGTTTTTTAGCTTATTAAACTCATCAGTAGACAGAGCAACGATTAAATAATCACCATATTGCTTTGCTCTTCTCAAAAGTTCAATGTGACCGTAATGTAATAAATCATAAGTCCCATATGTAATAACTCTGCGCATTATTTTTCACCTCGCTTAGTATATATTAAAGCTTAATACATAAAGAAAATTATGTAAACAATTTGTATATTTTGAAAAATAAGTGTTAAAATTTTAAATAATATAAAATTACATAAAATAGAATAAATCCTATATTTTAAAATGATGAATTTACATGTTATTTAGTTTTATAGTGTTTGATACAAGTGTATAATATATATAAATACTAAATTCAGTTTGAACATAAATAAGAGGAGTATGCATGGACAAAAAATTTTTTTTAATGACCGAAGAATCCTTTAGAGAAACGATAGCATTTTATAACAAGAATGAAATAAACCAAAATGTTAATATTAAGTTAAATACGTATTTAGATAAAGTACTGAATCCTCTCTTTCCATATAAATATGATTTTATACTTAACAATGAAAGACAACTTATACGATTAATAAATAAGATGGAATATCAACCTCCAATGAAAAGTATCTTTAAATATTTAGAAATTAAATCTATGATTCATGGCAAATTTTATTTTTCTTATTTATTCTCACGTATCAGAAAATTATTGAGTTCTTTGAAATCGAATTATTATTCTGCAATGATCATTCCACAGAAACTAGAAAACATAATTATTTATGAATCATTTAGTGGAAAAGCATTCTCTGATTCTCCCAAAAAACTCTATCAATATTTATCTAGCCAATTAAAAGGATATGAACATATAGTAGTAGTGGATGATGAGAAATTAAAAAATGAATTAAATAAGTTAAATATTCAAACGGTAAACAAAAATACAAAAGAATATTTTAAATTGTATAATAAAGCTAAAATATGGATATCTAACATTAGATTATCTCCGCAATTAGAAAAGAAGCCTAATCAAATTTATATTCAAACGTGGCATGGTACACCTTTGAAGAAATTAGCAAATGATCAAAATGTTATCTCAATCCCGGAAGTTACTTTAGAAGAATATTTATATGGGTTCACGAAAGAAACTGAGCGTTGGGATTATTTAATATCACCTAGTGAAATTGCTACGACTAGATTTAAATCAGCTTTCAAGCTGAAAGATAATCAAATCTTAACATTAGGTTACCCACGTAATGATGACTTAATTAATTTCAATCATAAAAATTATATAAATGAATTGAAGAAAAAACATAATATACCTTCTGATAAAAAAATTATATTATATGCGCCTACATGGAGAGATAACGATCGAGAAGAAATAGGGCGGTATAACTTTAACTTAAAATTAGATTTGGAAGATTTTAATTCAAAGCTTAGAGGTGAATATATATTAATTATTCGAGCACATTATTTAGTTTCTGAAAATTTAGAGTTAGATAAATACAGCAACATTTATGATTTATCAAATGCAAATGATATAAACGAGTTATTTTTAATGAGTGATATACTGATTACAGACTATTCTTCGGTATATTTTGATTATGCTAATTTAAAACATCCTATTTTATTTTTTGCATATGACAAAGATGAGTATGCAAATGATATTAGAGGATTTTATACACCGTATGAAGAAGGGTTACCAGGTCCGATTTTTACAGAAAGCGAAGCCTTAATAAAATATATTGAAAATAAATATTACGAAACACTTCCATTAGATGATAAATATATCAATTTTAATAAAAAATATAATTATTTAGATGATGGTAAAGCAACTAATAGAGTTGGTAATGAAATCATTGCTTCTCTACAAACAAAAAAGGGGTTACGTTGATATGAAGACTTTAAATATATATCAAGTAGGAGAGCTTTTAACATTAGAATTTGATCAAACAATATATAATATTAAAAATGTATATGTAAAAAATGAGTTTGATGAGATTAGTTTTGAACAAACAGAAATAAAAAACAAATTCGTTATCAACTTATTTGAAATTCTTAATGTATTTGATAAATACGATAGAGAAACAATCTTTTTCTTACTTGAAAAAACAGATGGTATTACTCAATCTATTCAAAAAGTAAACGTAAAAAAATATGATTACGAGATTTATAACTTTGAATCAGTTGTTAATGAAGAGGCTACTTTAACACCATACTTAACAAAAAATGGCGTATTGCAATTTACTAAAAAACCTCAATTACCACTTTCGACTTATTTTGCAAGAAGACATATTGATAAAGTTACAATAAATAATAAACGAGCATTTATAAAAGGGAAATTTTCGCTTCAAAACTCAACATTAAAAGAAGCAAAATTATTAATCACATCAAGATTAAGTGAAAATGTAATAGAAGTTCCATTAAATACAACGGTATTTAATGTCTATAAGTCTTTAAATTCAATAAGTTATGATTTTGAAGTGGACATTATTAACGACTTAAAACAATTTTTACTTAACGATTTTGATTCTGAAGATATAATAGATTTATTTTTAGAAATTAAAGTTCAAGAATTTAGAGAATCTATTGATGTTAAATTAGGTAATCCTAGAATACTCGTGGAGAGATTATCTAAAGGCGAAATATCAATAGAACAAAATGATAAGATTAAAACAGCAGTACCTTACTTTACAATGAAAGGTAGAAACTTATCATTTAGAATAAATGAATATGACATCGAAGATTACAATGCATATAAAAAATTAATGCACGATTATCCAACTTTAATAAAAAATGCATTTAACAAAAATAAAATATGGATCGTTGGTGAAAAGTCTTATAAAGCTCAAGATAATGGTTATCATTTCTTTAAATATATGAGAACTCAACATCCAGATGAAGAAGTTTATTACGTGATAGATAAAGATTCCGAAGAAAGAAAGAATGTAGAACCATTTGGTAACGTCATATACTTTAAATCAAAAGAGCATTTTGAATTAATGGTTAAAGCTGACATAATATGCAGTACGCATCATACAGAGTTGTTGTTCCCAAGTCACGAAGCAAATTATATCAAAAACATCAGAGCCAAACGTATATTCTTGCAACATGGTGTGCTAGGTACTAAAAACTTAACTCAGATTAATGGTAAACAGTTAAAAGACTTTAATATCGATATGTTTATAACAAGTTCACCAAGAGAGAAACAAATTGTAAATAGAGATTTATTATTTGATGACTACCAAATTAAATCAACAGGCTTATCTAGATTTGATGAATTGTTTAAGGATAATGTAACTCAAAAGAATCAAATACTCATTATACCGACATGGAGAGATTGGATAACTAACATCAATAGTTTATTAGAATCAGATTATCTACAATACTATAATGATTTATTAAACAATCCAGAATGGGAACAGATAACAAACAAACAAAATATAGATATAATTTTCTGTTTACATCCAAACATGCAAGCATTTGTTGATTTATTTAATATACCTGATTACATTACAGTTATTAGACAAGGTGAAGTAGATGTACAATTATTAATTAAAGAAAGTAAATTAATGATTACGGATTATTCGAGTGTAGCATTTGATTTTAGCTTTTTAGAAAAACCAGTCATTTATTACCCATTTGATAGAGATAGATTTATAGGTGAATTACCATCGCATCTTGATTTAGATGAAGAATTACCTGGTAGAATATATGATGAAGCAGAAGATGTAATAGCAGCGACAAAAGAATATATTGATAATAAATTCGTAAATGAAGCATCTATTATTAAAAAAGCTAATAATTTTATTGAACATAAAGATACTGATAACTCTAAGAGAATTTACCAAGCAGCAAAAGATTTTAAGCGTAAAAATAAAATAAAAGATATACTTAAATATGATATATTATCACAACATATATTTATGAGATTTAGAAAAAACAAACGATATTTTGATGCAATGTCATATATGAATAAGTTTTTAGTGAAGTTTGCAAAAATTGATGAAAAGCTAATCGTAATTGAAAGTAATTTAGGAAAACAAGTTACGGATAGTCCGAAAATGATTTATGATCAAATTAAGCAATTAGACAAAGGATACAAAATTGTATGGGTAACAAATAAAATTTATCCATTTGACGATGAAAATGTCATTACAGTTAAAAGGTTAAGCCCAGACTATTATAGATACTTATCGATTGCGAAATATTGGATAAACAATCAAAACTTCCCTTATTACATTAAAAAGAAAAAACAAACTGTATTTATTCAAACGTGGCATGGTACTCCACTTAAGAAGATGTTAAACGATGTAGACGAGTTTAAAGGTAGAGACGAAGGTTATATTGATCGTATTAATGAGTCAGTTTCTAAATGGGATTATTTAGTTTCTCCAAGTCCATATGCTACAGAATGCTTTAAATCAGCATTTAGATTTAATAAAGAAATGTTAGAAGTGGGTTATCCGAGAAATGATATATTCTACCAAGATGAAAAATTAATAGAAGAACAGAGAAAGACAATTAAACGAAAATTATCTATACCAAAAGATAAAAAAGTGATATTGTATGCACCAACATTTAGAGATGATGAAGTTTCTGCTGCTAAAAAACATCTCATCAATTTAAAATTAGATTTACATCAAATGAAAGAACGACTAGGTGACGAGTACGTGTTATTGCTAAGACCTCATATCATAATTAGCAATAAAATAATTATAGATAAATCATTAGAAGACTTTATTTATAATGTTGCTGATTACGAAGAAATTAGCGATTTATATTTAATCAGTGATATATGTATTACTGATTACTCATCAGTAATGTTTGACTTTGCGAATACAAGAAAGCCATTACTATTTTTCACTTATGACTTAGATCATTATAAAGATAACTTAAGAGGATTCTATATGAATTTTGAAGATGAAGCACCCGGACCATTGCTAAAAGACAATGAAACTTTAATTGATTCTATTAAAAACATTGAAACAATAAATAAAAACTATCAAGAAAAATATGATAAATTCTACGACAAATTCTGTCCATTTGAAAAAGGTAATGCAGCAAAACGAATTGTAGAAAAATTATTTTAAAAATAAAAGCAGAAAAAATTCGTATTGATTGAATTTTTTCTGCTTTTTATTGTGTGTATCGTATAACCTGTTTGTACTCGCATCTAATTAAAGGTATTATTTCATTAGTTAGTGTTTCATTGTTAAGAGTAAGTCAATTTTATTAAAAGTATGAAATAGGTTGAGGTGTAATATGATTAAAATAATTGAATTGAACAATGATGAAAAAATCATAGAAATAATTAATAAACTTTCTTCTGATATTTCACATGTCATATTAAAAGAAAATACTACTAAAATTAACAAAGATGTTCTAGAAACTTTAAAGTTAGATAATTATTCTGCTGTTGTAGATTTTACCGTGAATGGTTATTACATAAATGATTGTCGTTATTTTGGAGATGAAAAAATAACTGCGAATAAGTGGTTTAGTAATAATGTTCTATATCCGAATATTATTTTTAAAGTAGAAGATTTAAAATGGTTGCTTGACCGTCATGAGTGGGCGAGCCTTCTTGATATATGTGTTAAAGCTGTTGTTGAATTAGAAAATATATTCATCAATGGTCATGTCATTTTCGACTTTGATGAGAAATCTTCAAATAATTATTTAGATTTAAATAATTATGAAGATGATGATTACGTTAATCATTTTTATTTAAATAAATGGTTATTACTTAACAATCAAAAGGCGCAATTTAATAGGAAGAATACAACTTTACCTAATAATGCTAGAATGATAGATAAGGTAATGTACCGTTCGTATTTCAAATTACCTAATAAAATTTATTTGAAGATGCATCATCAATCATTAATGAAACAGAAAAATGCAGTTAATATATATCATAAAAATAAGGATGCTATTAAACCTTATATTGTATTTTTAGGATTTGACTATGGCTACAGAGGAAATTCTAAATATTTATTTGAATATATAAAAAATCATACGAACTTTACTGTATATTTCATTACAGATGAACAGCAAGGTGAAAGTTTTGTTTCTCCCCAACATTCTGAAACTCAAAACTTAATTGAACAAGCACAAGTATTAGTACTAGAAAGCTATATACCTGACGGTTTAAAACCAAATGGCACTATCATACAATTGTGGCATGGTACGCCAATTAAAAAGCTATTTTTAGATAGTAATGAACTTCATCAAAATAAAAATATATATAATTATAGAGCACGTAAATATAATAAGTTGATTAAACATAACTATTTCATTACTGATACTAAAGAGATTAATTCAGTATTCAGTACTGCTTTTCCTATGCAAGAAACTAAAATAATAAGCAGTGGATATCCAAGAAATCAATTTTTGATAGAGCATAATGAGGATAACCAATTGATTAGTCAAATAAAAGAAGACTTACAATTAAATAATCATAAACAAACGATATTATATGTGCCTACATGGAGAGATAATAAAGAAGAGCAATATTTATTGGAGTTTCCAAAAGAAATTACTGATCATTATAATATTATTTATAAATGTCATATAGAAGATAAAAATATAAAAAAAACAAATTATATTGATCCATTAGATTATGAAACGCAGCAATTAATACTTGTTGCTGATATGTTAATAAGTGATTATTCTTCGATTATATTTGATGCATTGACGATTGATAAGAAAGTATACTTATATACACCTGACTTTGAATCGTATAAATATCATCGTGGCTTATATGAAGAAGTATTTAATACAGTTAATCAAAATCAATATTTTGAATCTAATAAAATGTTTGAAGCAATATCAAATCAACATTATATTAAAGTAAATAGCAAATATATTAATAAAAATAATCATTCATATGAAACAATGCAAAGTATAATTGATAAACATATGAATAAAAATAGGTGATGACATGAAGTCTTTTACATTTATCGTGCATAATATTTATCATATGGGCGGTACAACTAAATCAATATCGAATTTAGCAAATGTACTAAGTGAAAAAGGGCATAAAGTTAAGATTATTTCTGTTTTTAAAGCAGCTTCAAATCCATACTTTAATTTAAATAAACAAATTGAAATTATACCTGTAATAGAATATAAGAGGTCAATTAAAGGTATACAAAATGTAGTAATGAATAGAATTAATAAATATACATCATTTATAAGACCAAAAGTTATTAATAAATATGAACCTGGATTTTATCAGTTTTCAAGTTATATTGAAAAGAAATTAATAAAAGCTATAAAACGTGTTGATACAGATATTCTTATAGGTACAAGGGCAAGTTATAATTTACTTGTTGCAGAATTTGCCCCTCGTAACATTCTTAAAGTAGGTATGGAACATATGTATTTGCATGCTCATGAAGAAGCATATCAAGATGATTTAATTCAAGGATATGAAAACTTAGATATTGTCACGACGCTTACGAGTGAGGATCAATTGGATTATCAACAAGAGTTGAAACATACACCTGTTATTATTGTTCCTAATATATTAAAAGAACATAAATACAGTATGCCAAAAGAAAATCTGATTGTAGCGGCAGGACGTTTTGAACATGAAAAGGGCTTCGATTTATTAATTGAAAGTATCAATAATATACAACAAACAATGAGAGACTTGGATTATAAATTACATTTATATGGATCAGGTCAAGAAAAGAATCAATACTTGAAACAAATTAATGAATATAACATTGAAGATATTGTAGAGATTAAAGAAACAACTAATGAATTATCTAAAGTATTATCTACAAGTAAAATTACTGCAGTGCCTTCGAGAGTAGAAGGTTTCGGGTTAGTTATATTGGAAGCGATGTTACAACAGAGTGTAGTAATAGGATTTCACGATTGTTATGGTCCAGAATTTCTTATAGATAATGAAGTGAATGGCTATTTAATAGATAAAAATGATATAATAAGTTTTAGCAATCGTTTAACTCATATTATGCAAAACTATGAAGATTCAAATATACAAAATATAATCAATCATGCTGAGCAAAAAGTAAAAGAGTTTGACGAAAATATTATATATACACAATTTATAAAAGATATAAAAGAGATAAAATAGTTATTGATTGATGTTAAAGGAGAATGACTATGGTTAAGAAGGTTAAAAAAGCTATAATTCCAGCAGCAGGTTTAGGAACGAGATTTCTACCAGCAACAAAAGCAATGCCAAAGGAAATGTTGCCAATATTAGATAAGCCAACAATTCAATATATCGTTGAAGAAGCGGTAAGAGCAGGTATAGAGGATATCATTATTGTGACTGGTAAACATAAAAGAGCGATTGAAGATCACTTCGATAATCAGTTAGAACTAGAACTTAACCTGAAAGAAAAAGATAAACATGAATTATTACATAAAGTTCAACATGCTACAAATTTAGCTAATATGTTCTATGTAAGACAGAAAGAACAAAAAGGATTAGGTCATGCTATATGGTCTGCTAAACAATTTGTAGGCGGGGAACCATTTGCTGTACTATTAGGTGATGATATTGTTGAGTCAGAAGTACCAGCAATCGAACAACTTATAACACAATACAATAAAACAGGTAAATCAGTCATTGGTGTACAAGAAGTAGATTATAAAGATACACACCGTTACGGTATTGTAGACCCGATTTTAACGAAAGACAGATTGTATGAAGTAAAGAAGTTTGTTGAAAAGCCAGCTGAAGGGACAGCACCATCTAACTTAGCTATAATGGGTAGATATGTATTAACACCCGATATTTTTGATTACTTAGAAAATCAAGAAATAGGAGCAGGTGGAGAAGTCCAATTGACTGATGCTATTGAAAGATTAAACCAAGATGATCAAGTTTTTGCTTATGATTTTGAAGGGGAACGTCATGATGTTGGAGAGAAACTTGGATTTGTAAAAACAACAATTCAATTTGCATTAAACAACGATGAAATGTCAAAAGATGTTAAAGAATTTATTAAATCATTAGATATTAAATAATAAAAAAGTCCGGCACATGAATAATGTCTCGGACTTTTTTATTGCTTTGTTGATATTTGTTAGGAAAAAATATTTTTGTTTTGTTCTATTTTTAATTTAGTATTAAGATATTGTAAATTTTATATATTAACCTTTATATTCAATTTTCTTAAAGATATACTTACCTTTGTATAATATTTTAAGGAGTTTTGAATATGGTTAATAACCCGATTGTCATAGAACGTAAATTCAGGCCAGAAATAGAAGGTTTAAGAGTAGTTGCAGCTCTACTCGTTGCCATATATCATATATGGTTTGGTAAAGTGTCCGGAGGCGTAGATGTTTTCTTTGTTGTTTCAGGGTTTCTAATCACAACCTCTATTATTTCAAGATACAATAAAGAAGGTGAATTTAAATTTTTACCCTATATTAAAGGTTTAATAAAGCGCTTATTCCCTTCGGTATTAACTGTGATATGTGTTACAGCAATTCTGAGTTTTTTCTTTTTACCACAATCTATTTTAGGAAAAACAATTAAAGAAATATTCGCTTCTTTATTTTATTATCAAAATTGGCAACTCGCTTTATCTAGTACAGATTATTTAGATAAAGATCAGATGAAAACACCCGTTGAACATTTTTGGGCCATGTCAATACAAGGTCAATTTTATATTATTTGGTTTATTTTATTTAGTGCAATGTTTTTGTTATATAAAAAGAAGAAAAACTTAAATATTATTAATATCATGAATTTATTTTTAGGGACTATATTTGTAACATCTCTCATATATTCAATTTATTTAACCCATGTAAACCAACCGTGGGCATATTTTCATACTTTTACACGGGTATGGGAATTTTCTTTAGGTGGTTTGTTAGCAATTAATTTATCCAAAATTAAAGTGAATAGATATATCGCGAGTATAATCGGTTGGGTCGGTCTATTTGGACTTATACTAACAGGAATATTATTTGACGTATCTACAATGTTTCCTGGTTATATCGCTTTATGGCCAATGTTATGTGCCGTATTCATATTAGTTTCAGGAAATCACGAAACTAAATTCGGTGTAAAAAGATTTTTAGGTTCACCAGCAATGGTTAAAATTGGTGGTTTATCATTTGGTTTATATTTATGGCATTGGGTTATTTTATCGTTTTATCAATATCATAATGATAATCGACCAGGGGTTTTTATAGGAATATGCATTATTCTACTATCAGGGCTGTTGTCATATTTAATGACACGCTATATTGAAAAACCTATTAGAACAAATCAAAATGATAAAAATTCATTCAAAAAAATGGGAGTTGGTTTAGCGGTAAATATATGTGTATTAGCAGCGTTATACGTAATCATTTTAAACTCACCATTTGATAAAGAAAAAGAAGCATTAAGTAAGACTTATCCAGGAGCTATGGCCATAGATAAAAAAATGCAAGGTAACAACGAAAGTGAACATATACCAAACTTTTCAGATATTCGAGATGAAACGCCTGATTCATCTAAAGATAAAGTGCATCAAGCAATTGGTAAATCCAAAGTACTCGTTGGAGAATATGGAGAAAAAGAAAATTATGATAAAACAATCGCATTAGTCGGAAGTTCACATGCTGAACATTGGCTAGGCGCATTACAACAAGCAGCAAAAGAAAAAAATTATCGAGTATTAAATATGACTAAATCAGGATGTGTACTTACAACAAATGATGCTGATAAAGACTGTACAGAATGGAATAAGAATTTAATAAAAGAAATTGAGAAACAAGATATCGACTTAGTTGTAACAACTGCAGATGTCAGTTCAGATATAAATGGTAAAGTAGATCCATTACAAATTGAACAATTTAATAATATAACTGATACTAAGAAGCCTATTTTAGCAATAAGAGATAATCCCAGATATGAATTTAATGTACCTGAAACATTAGAAAAGGTCGGTGAAAAAGAAACAATCAAAAAAATGAATGCAAAAAACAGATTGCCGAAAACATCAAAATGGGATCAATTAAAAGAAAAACCTAAAAACACAGAATATGTAGATTATACAAAATACTTTAAGAAAAACGGACAATTCGTACCCGTAATCGGTAATGTCGTCGTATACATGGATAAAGGCCACATGACGAATACTTATTCAAAAACATTTGGTCCGATAATTCAAGAAGATATAGAAAAATATTTAAAAAAGACTGGGACTTAACTTTCCTAGTCTTTTTAATTTATATTCGTGATTTATTTACTTTATATTGTTTAGCAATTGTAAAGTTTGATAAAAGACTGTAAACCCTTCCTTAAGTATCTGTTAATCGACTGTTTATTGCTTTTATAATCGTTACAATGTATTTAACATTACAAAAGTAATAGCTTAACAATTTATTATTAAAGGATGGTTATAATATGAAATTAACAACTATAGGTCTTGGATATATTGGTTTACCAACTTCAATTATGTTTGCAAAGCATGGTGTAGATGTAGTTGGTGTAGATATCAATAAAGAAGCAGTAGATAAATTAAATAACGGACAAATTCATATTGAAGAACCAGGTTTACAAGAAGCATATGAAGAAGTTCTTGCAAAAGATAAATTTAAAGCAAGTTTAGAACCAGAAAGAGCAGATACATTCATCATCGCAGTACCGACACCTAATAATAATGACGAATATGAATCTTGTGATATTACGCTTGTCATGAGCGCTGTTAAATCAATCGTACCTTATTTAGAAAAAGGTAATACTTTAATAGTCGAGTCAACAATAGCACCTAGAACAACTGACGATCATGTGAAACCGTACCTTGAAAGTCAAGGTTTTACAATAGGTGAAGATATATATTTAGTACACTGTCCAGAACGTGTATTGCCTGGAAAAATACTACATGAACTAGTACATAATAATAGAATAATAGGTGGTATGACACCTGAGTGTGTTGAAGCAGGTAAAAAAGTTTATGGAACATTTGTTCAAGGAGAAATGATTGAAACGAATGCTAAAACTGCTGAAATGAGTAAATTGATGGAAAATACGTACCGTGACTTAAATATAGCTTTAGCAAATGAACTCGCTATGGTATGTAACAACTTAGATATTAACGTACTAGAAGTTATCAAAATGGCTAACAAACATCCAAGAGTAAATATTCATTTACCAGGGCCAGGCGTGGGCGGTCATTGTTTAGCGGTGGATCCTTACTTTATTATTGCGAAAGACCCAGAAACTACTACTTTAATTCAAGAAGGTAGAAAGATTAATCGCTCAATGCCTCAATACGTTATAGAAGAATCTAAAAAAATATTGAACGAAGTAAATGGAAATAAAATTGTTGTATTTGGTTTAACTTATAAAGGAGATGTAGATGATGTACGAGAATCTCCGGCGTTTGATATATACAATGAATTAAGAAAAGAAACAAATCTAGAAATAGAAGCATATGACCCTCACGTTGAGTTGACATTTGTTGAAAAAGATGTACAAAAAGCAGTGAAAGATGCTTCATTAGTATTAATATTAAGCGATCACTCTGAATTTAAAACATTAACAGATAATGAATTCGAAGGTATGAGAGATAAAATTATATTTGATACTAAAAATATCGTTAAAAATGATTTTAATAATACTCAATATTATAATTACGGTAATTTATATACTTTTGGTAAAGAAAATATATATTCATTCAATAAGTAAAAAATGAGGGGTCTATTATGATTGATAAAAATAATCCATATATTAATGCTGGATTAAGTTTTCAAATAATTTTAAAAGAGAAAGAGAATCAAGAAATTTATGATGCTGATAATATAGAAATATCAGTAGGTTTAGTAACTCAATATTTACACAAAGTATTGAAAGTCATTTCAATAAAACATTTTGGTGACGACTTCTATGGTTTAATTGCTCAAGGTACAAATTTGATAGGTTGGACTAAGTTAAAAGATTCTATCAAATTGATTTCTAAACCGTTCGATACAGTTAGAGTAGATTTATCTAACTTTAACACACCACAAATAAATAGAGAATTAGGGTTTAAAGTCGATTATAATTTATTGTTTAATGAGAAAAACTTTTCATCTAGGGCACTATATATATATGAAGGAGAAGTAGTAGAAGCGGTGTTTAATAAAGGATTGTTTGCAGGTTTTGTTTATGCAAAAGATATTGATCGATCAATTGTATGTAATACTAATACAGCAATTAAACAATCAACAACATTTTATCAAGATAGTTCGTTGAACAAGTCTATAACGTTAGATTTACTCTCCGAAAGTATTAATTGTGAAAATGTAAAAGTTGATCTAGTTTTTACAAGAGCCCAGTCAGCACGAATCATAATTAAAAAAAAGAAATATTGGATTAGCATATCAGATTTTGAGGATATAACGTTATTTAACCATTTGGAAAATTACTCATATGAATCATATACAGAAAAAGAATTAGAAAATCTTGATATTATTACTAGAATCGAAGATGAGCGTAATGAATCAAAGGTTGCTATAACTAAACTTATAAAAGAAAATATTGCTTTACAAAAATATAAACATACAAATAACTCTGGAGATATAGGTAGATATGAGCAGTTATACCATAACTTAAGAAATTCAAAATTAGGTAAAATCCAAACGAAATACTGGACTTGGAGAAATAGGAGGAGATCGAGATGAACATAAATAAAACGACAAAAAAAGAAAACCTTCCAATTCAAACCACTAAAAACGAACTTACAAACTTTGATGATAAAAGCAAAACACAACAATTAAAAGAAGTTTTAGAAATTGTTGAAAATGATTATATGCATGCAATATATAAACTAAAGAAAGTAAAAGATAATACAAATCATCAAAATTATTATAAAAGAGTAGCAGTGGAATCAAAATTAGATTTTCTTGAAAACCATAAACAATATTTATCTCAATCTATCTCTTCTAATAAATCTAGAATATTTAAAAAGTCTGAGTATAACGTAGGTTTAGTAGCAGATGAATTTTTATATAATTCATTTAAAGATATTGGCAATATCGTCTATATAAATAGTGAATTTAAAGGTTTAAATCAAGATATGGATGTCTTAATTGTAGCAACTACTTGGAAAGGAATAGACGATAGCTGGACGGGTTTAGCTTCTGTTAATGGTGAGAAAAGACAACTGTTAATGGAAGGTATACGCAAAGCTAAAAGCATGGATATTCCTGTAGTATTTTATTCTAAAGAAGACCCTGTTAACTTCCATCTGTATAAAGATATCGCAACAGAATGTGATGTCATTTTAACATCAGCAGCTGAAGTCGTAGAGGATTATAAAGCTTATTGTAACAATGAAAATGTTCATGTCTTACAATTTGGTGTTAATCCTCATTATCATAACCCTATTGATACTCGAAAAGAGGATAATCAAAAGTATAATAATGATGTTATATTTGCCGGTAGCTGGACTAAAAAGTATCCAGTTAGAAATCAAGAATCAGCTAGAATGTTTGATGAATTGATTAAAAATGATAATGACTTAACAATTATAGATCGTAATTTACCTTTAAGAAGAGAACGTTATCAGTTCCCATCGAAGTATATACCATTTTTAACAATGCCCATTGATCATGAAGAATTGATGAAGATACATAAAATATATAGGTGGGCTATAAACGTAAACTCAGTTAAATATTCAGAAACAATGTTTGCTAATCGAATTTTTGAATTGCAAGCATTTGGTAATTTAATATTATCTAATTACTCAGTAGGTGTGAATAACCAATTTCCGAATATATTCATGGTAAATCATGAATCAGACGTTGCTACTATTATGAATGGCTATAAAAATTATGAATTAAATGATATGCAAGCTAAAAGTATTAGAAGTGTGATGCGTAATCATACAACTTATCACCGGTTAGATGAAATCTTTAGCTATATCGATAAGAAACCATCTCAAAAAGAAATGTTAATCTTAGTAGTTGTTGATAAAAAAACACCAGAGATGGAAGAAATTTTGAGAAGACAACTCAATGTTAATTTTGATGTAATTGAGCAAAATGAATCTATAGCTGAACAAGAAAAGTATGACTTTATAACCTTTATGAATGATTCAATACAATATGAAGAGTATTATTTAGAAGATTTAATTTCAGCTTTTAAATATGTTGATGTAGATTTTGTTACTAAAGATGAACAATCTGAACCACACCAATATATAGAAAAAGTACAAAATAAATATTTAACAATGTATCATAGAGATGTTATAGATTCAAATTTAGAAGTAAAAGAAACAAATAATGGATACAACCTTGATCAGTCAGAAATTTATAAGCCTTCTTTATACGGTCAAAATAATCAACAGAAAAAATTAAGCGTGATTGTACCAATTCATAATAATGGTACATATTTAGAAGATAAATGTATGAGAAGTTTAAGACGTTCTTCTATATTTAATAATATGGAGATTATTTTTGTAAATGATGGAAGTACTGATAAAGAAACAATTGCGATAATTGATAGATTAAGACGTCGATTTCCAGAGATTGTTTATCATGCATACGAGGATGGTTCTGGAAGTGCTTCTAGACCACGAAATAAAGGTGCAGAATTAGCTTCTACAAAATACATTACTTATCTTGACCCAGACAATGAAGCGACGGGCGATGGATATGCTAAATTATTAGAAGAAATCGAAAATAATAAAGACGTTGATATGGTAATAGGAAATATTATAAAAGAAGACAATAAACGTCGAGCTATTTTTAACTATGCTGGTACTGTAACAAAATATAATGATGGTAAATTATTAATTAACGATCCTAAAAAATATATGAAAAAATGTGGTTTAAGAGCACAAAGTATACAGGCTCTTATTATAAAAGCTGATATCATTAAAGATAATAATATTAAAATGATTGAAGGCGCTGCAGGTCAAGATACATTATTCTTCCAAGAATTGATGATACATTCAAATAAAGTAAAAGCAGTTAAAGATGTTATTCATATGTATTATGCTGCTGTAACAGGGTCCGTTACAAATTCAGTATCAAAAAAATTATTCGAAAAATATTATGCGTTAGAAATTGAAAGAATACCATTTTATGAAAAACATGATTTAATGAATTCTTATTTAGAAAATAGATTTAATTTTTACGTTAAAGGGTGGTATTTACCACGATTAGAAAAAGTAAAACCTGAAGAAAGAACAGAAGCTATAAAGCGATTTTTAGATATTTATGCTTTATACGATCAATATAAGAGACCAGAAGATAATGATTTAATCAATTATGTAGAAAATTTAAAAAAAGAAATACAATAGTTTTTACATTTTTAATAAATGATTGATAGAACTATTAAAAATATAACAATCAAGTAGGTCGTTAAGCATGAAAATTGTTGCAGAGATATTTAAAGAACAAATCTATAATTTACCCAAGATATTTAAACTAGCGATATATAATATGAAGAGTCAATACGCTAATCATTATCTTGGTGTATTTTGGAATATATTACAGCCTATGCTTCAAGTAGCTGTATATTATCTTGTATTTGGGTTAGGTTTAAGAGGGGATGCAAGTGCTCAAGTTGTAGGTGTTCCCTTTTTAGTGCATTTAATTTCAGGTTTGTTCCCATGGCTGTTTATATCCCAAGGAATTAATACTGGAGCAGCTGCCATACAAGGTAATGTTGGTCTATTATCCAAAATGAAGTTCCCATCTTCAATATTTATCTCTATAGCTTTAACAAATAATATGATTAATCTGATGATTACTTCGTCTATATTATTTGTTATTTCTGTTATAAATGGTTATGTACCATGGTGGCATTATTTCTGGTTTATATATTTTATCGTTGCATCATTTGCGATTATTTTTGGTATTTCATTAATAATGAGTACTTTAGTTATTATTATACGAGATACTAAAAACTTATTACAAAATATTATAAGAATGCTATTCTTTATGACACCAATATTTTGGGCTATGGAAGAAGCACATGGTATTTTACAAAGAATTGCGAGCTTAAATCCTTTCGCATATTTAGTAGGTGTGTACAGAACAGCCTTTGTACATGGTAATGTTTCAATATATGGTCAATGGCATGACCATATTTATTTCTGGTTAATTACAATATTATTAATATTAATTGGTTCACTTGTTCACTCAAGATTTAAACGAAGATTACTAGACTACTTATAGGGTGTTTTTGAAATGACAAAGAAATTACTTATGATTTCACAAAATTTTTATCCTGAACTTGGTTCTGCTGCAAATAGAATGAGAATGATGTTTAAAGCTTTTAAAACTAAAGGCGCAGATCCGACGATGTTAACAACTGAACCAACATATCCAAATAGAGATTTGTTTCAAGATAGTTCATATTTTACAGATGAAGATTTAAATGAACTAGAACATAGTAAAATTATAAGAATGAAAATGCACGGTAATAAACAAAATAGCAACTTTATTATGAGATTGGTTTATTATATTGAACAATATATGCGTCTTCGAATTTACTTGAAAATGCATGATAAAGATTATGACTATGTCTATGTATCAAGTCCTAATATATTTTTAGCTTGGGCTACTTTATTTTTCAAAAAAAGTAAACATCCAACTTATGTTCTGGAAATTCGTGACTTATGGCCAGATAGTGTAAATGGATTAAAACACGTTAATATTAGTCTGTTTATGCCATTACTTAAGTATCTAGAAAGAAAAATGTATAATGAAGCAGACAAAATTGTTATAAATAATGAAGCATTTAGATCTCATATTCAGTCAAAATTAAAAACAAAAATACCTATATTTTATTTACCTAATGGTTTATCGAAAACTGAATTGAAAACAGAAGAAAAGTATCGTGATTTCAGTGTTATATATACTGGAAATATTGGATATGCTCAAGATGTAAACCAGTTAATAGAGATTTGCAAAAAGTTAAATGAAAAGAAAATTAGTTTAACAGCAATCGTGTATGGTGTACAAGCTGCTAAATTTAGAGATGCAGTCCGTGAATTACCATACATTCAATTACAGAAACCTTTAGGTAGAAGTGAGTGTTTAAAAGAAATAGCAAAACATCATGTTTCACTTTCTATATTAGAATCATCTGAAGTTTTTATGAACGTTATGCCAGGTAAAATTATAGATTCAATCGGTGTGGGGACGCCGCCTATATCTAATATTAGCGGTCCTACAGAAGCGATTATCCAAAAATATAATTTAGGATTTGCGAGAAAACAATGTTCCGTTAATACAATTGTTAATGAAATAGAATCATTAAAGCGTAATGAAAAATCATTAATTCAAAAATCCGAAAATGCGAAAAAATATAGGGATGAACACTTAATATGGGAAGACAATATTGAAAAATTAATTGCTTTTTTAAGAAAAGGTGAGACGCATGTCACAAACATATAAAATCAAATGTGAAAATGTATCTAAAGTATATGACTTAAATGTTAGTAGAAAAGATAAATTATTATCATTATTTACGTTTGGATTAAGTTATAAATCAAAACCATATTATGCTCTTCATGATATTTCTTTTGAAGTTGAAGAAGGTACATCAGTTGGAATAATAGGGTTAAATGGTTCAGGAAAATCAACTTTATCAAATATATTGGGTGGGGTTATCGAACCTTCATCGGGCACAGTTTATACTAATGGTAAGCCATCTTTAATTGCTATAGGTGCAGGTTTGAATCCCGATTTCACAGGTGAAGAGAATATACATTATAAATGTTTGATGCATGGTATGTCTCAAAAAGAAATCAATGAAAAATTTGATGATATCGTTCAGTTTAGTGAATTAGATGATTTTATTTATCAACCTTTAAAGTCATATTCTAGCGGTATGAAATCAAGACTTGGCTTTGCAATAGCGATTCATACTGATCCTGATATTTTGATTGTCGATGAAGCATTATCAGTAGGTGATGAAACATTTTCTAATAAGTGTATTGAAAAAATGCATGAATTACAAGAACAAGGTAAAACAATCTTTTTTGTATCACATTCTGCAGGTCAAATTAAGAAAATGTGTAAAAAAGCAATATGGATTCATTACGGTGAAATGGTTGCATATGGAGAAGTACAAGAAGTAGTTAAAAGATATGTTAATCTTATACAAAAAGTTAAAAAGAAATCTAAAAAAGAGCAGTTAGAATATAAACGTATAAAAATCCAGCAACAAAGAGAAAAAGAAGTAAATGAAAAAGATGTTCATAAAGAGAAAAGACCTATAAGTTTATTAGCAATGATAGGCATGCTCAGCATCGCTTGGATATACGTTATGCTATTTCAAGTAGGCATTTTATAATTTAATTATTTCAATTTTAAATGGGGTAATAGAATGAAGAAAGTAACAATGTTTGTGTGGAATCATTTTACGAATGATGCAAGGGTCAATAGAGAGTGTACTACTTTAGCTGAAACAGGATATAATGTTGATCTAATCGCAATAAATGACCCGAAAAACCCAATGATTACAGCTTATGAAGAAATATCTGAAAGGTTCAGAGTACATAGAGTAAAACGTTATCCTTGGATACTACAAGCTTATCAAGATTATGGAAAGAAATTTTTACTTGTAGTTGCAGGTGTGCAAATTGCTATAATACCAAGTTTATTTTATGTCAGCTTCACATTAATGTCTGCATATTTGATGTCTTTATTATTAGCGGCTGGAATGATTAAATTTAAAAAAGTGAGAAAGTGGTTTATAAACAGTGCGATTATCATAAGAATGATTGTAAAAGGCTATATACAAAATGCCGATATTTATCATGCTAATGATTTAAATACATTACCACAAGCAATTGTCTGCTCTAAATTGAGGTTTAAACCAAAACCACTCATTTATGATAGTCACGAAGTACAATCAGATAGAACAGGCTATAATAAAGAAAAAATTAAAAAGATTGAATCATATATGCTTAAATTTGTTGATCAAATGATTGTAGAGAATCATACAAGAGCAGCATATAACGAAAAAATATATCATTTTTATCCGAAGACTTTATATAATTACTCTGAAAAATATGATATTCAAAATAAACCTAAAATAAATTTACACGAATTAATAGGTGTTTCGAAAAATGAAAAAATATTACTATATCAAGGTGGATTACAACAAGGTAGAGGGCTTGAACTATTAATAGAAGCTATGGATCAAATAGAAGAAGGGCATTTGCTATTTATAGGCGGAGGTAAGCTAACACAATCGTTAAAAGATCAAAGTAAACAATCGGCTCAGTCCTCTAGAATACATTTTCTTGATAAAGTTCCATTTCAACAATTACCTTCTTATACGAGAGAAGCTTATTTAGGTTTTCAAGTATTACAAAATATATGTTTTAATCACTATTCAGCTAGTTCAAATAAATTATTTGAATATATGATGGCACATGTACCAGTTGTGAGTTGTGACTTTCCTGAAATTCAGAAAGTTGTAGAAGAAACAAATACAGGAATTGTAATAGATTCACATAATGTAAATGAAATAGCAGAAGCAGTTAATAAACTTGTTAAAAACCCTCAATTAAGAAGTGAAATGAGTGAAAATACTAAAGTAGCTAAAGAAATATATAATTGGGAAAATGAGAAAGTTAAATTATTAGATATTTACAACGAATTCGCTCCATTAACTCGTGAAGATTATGAAACAAGTTTAATATAAATATTATTTAATAGAGATAATTACGCCATTAGTTGCATGTAAAGCTAATGGCGTGTTTTATTACCTTGAGTTTTATAAATAGAGGGATTACAATAATAGCATTAATGAATTATAAGTGGGGGCAAAAGTAAAGGTTATGTATATTAAAAAAAGTATAGAAAATGTTTGTAATTATATTAAGTCAGATAACAATAAGGAAGCAATGATATTATTAAGAGATATTGAAGCAAATCTCGTTAGATATGATTTTGAAATTATGGGTAATGGATTTTTACAATTTGCAGAATTATATAAAACAAAGAAAAATAGGAGAAAAGCAATTGAAATGTATCAGAAAGCTATTATTTATTTCAGAGAAACAAATAATACCGATAAAATAGCTGAAATAAGTAAAGACTTTGAAAATCTTATAATGTAATTGATTTACATAAAAAACAGTCGCAGTTCTTATTAGTAAGAACTGCGACTGTTTTATTTATTTAAACTTAGATTTTTATTATAGGTGAGAGCTGTGTCCACCAACCATCACCCAATAAGTACCGATTACAATAATTAAAGTAATGATTACTGCGAAGAGTACTTTGAATGCAGTTGCTCGACCGTCTCGTCCTTCTGTTAAGTGCATAAACATTAACAATTGTACAAGTGCCTGAATAAAAGCAAATCCAACAATAATTGAAGTTCTTACTTGTAGAGACATGCCAGTGTATAACATAACGTAAACAGCTAACAATGTAAGTACAATTGAGAATATTAAACCGACTGTATGATTTACGACTGTTTTATTCATGATCCACTCACCATCCCTACAAGATAAACTAGTGTAAAGATAAAGATCCATACAACATCTAGGAAGTGCCAATATAAACTACCTATGAAAATTTTAGGTGCGTTATGTTCATTTAAACCACGTCTAGCAATTTGGATTAAAACTCCTGAAATCCAGAATATACCTACAGTTACGTGAAGTCCGTGTGTTCCTAGTAAAATAAAGAACGCAGACCAGAATGAACCTAATTGAGCTGTAACACCTTCACCTACATAATGGGTAAATTCATATAATTCAAATCCAACGAATCCTGCACCAAGTAAAACGGTAATAATCATCCAAATCATCATCATTTTAACATTTTCTTTACGCATAAAGTAAACAGCTATACCACATGTGTAACTACTTACTAATAGTAAGAATGTCATTATCATGACTAAAGGTAATTCAAATAGTTCAGGCGTTGAAGCGCCACCATAAGAACCACTTTTTTGTAAGACTAGGAATGTTGCAAATAATGTACCGAATAACGCAATTTCAGCAGTAAGAAAGACCCAAAATCCGAGTTTATTTAATTGGCCTGTTTCATTAACAGTATCAATTGTATTATGTTGCTCATTACTCATCTTTATTGTCCTCCTTTTCCTTAAGTTCTTGTTCGCGTAATTCGCGTAATTTTGCTTCATTTTCTTCTAGCTCTTCAGCATGAATGTGGTAGCCATAGTCTTCTTGGAAACTTCTCCAAAACATACATGCTATAACTCCAATTAAGAATATAATTGCAGGTATATAAGTTTCAAATACTAAGAAGAAACCTCCGAATAAGAAACTAACTGCCATCCAGAATCCAACGTGTGTATTGTTAGGCATATGAATATCTTCATAATTTCTATTATCAAGATAATGTTTGCCATTTTGTTTCATTTCTACAAACGTTTCAGTGTCATACCACTCAGGTGTGATAGCAAAGTTATAGTGTGGTGGAATTGCTGATGCAGTAGACCATTCTAATGTTCTACCTAAGCCATCCCAGTTATCGCCTGTAGCTTCACGTTTTGCTCTACCGAAGCTGTATACTACGTTCCAAATTAATGCTAAGAATCCAATACCCATCAAGAATGCACCGATTGTTGAGATGAAGTTTAATGTGAACCATCCATCTTCAGGTACATATTGATATAGTCGACGAGGCATACCATCTAAACCTAATAGGAATTGTGGTAAGAAACATAGGTTAAAGCCTAATGTAAATGTCCAGAATAACCATTGGTTGATCTTTTCATTTAATTTGTAACCAAACATTTTTGGATACCAGAATATTAAACCAGCGAAACAAGCGAATACTACAGCTGCAATAATTACGTAGTGGAAGTGTGCCACTAAGAAATACGTATTATGATATTGATAGTCAGCTGCTGCCATTGCTAGCATAACACCTGTTACTCCACCTAAAGTAAAGTTAGGGATAAACGCTAAAGCGAATAACATTGGTGATTCAAAGGTGATTCGACCTTTAAATAGGGTGAATAGCCAGTTGAATATTTTAACACCCGTTGGTATTGCGATTAACATAGTTGAAATTGAGAAGAATGAGTTAACTAATGCGCCATTACCCATAGTGAAGAAATGGTGAACCCAAACTAAGAAACTTAAGAATGCAATACCGCCTGTTGCCCAAACCATACTTTGATGTCCAAACAAACGTTTACGAGCAAATGTTGGAATAATCTCTGAGAACATACCAAATGCAGGTAATACAAGAATATATACTTCAGGATGACCCCAAACCCAGAAGAAGTTTGCCCATAACATAGGCATACCACCATTTGCTATTTCAAAGAAGCTCGTTCCCATTAAACGGTCAAATGTCATTAAAGCAAGTGCGACAGTTAAAATAGGGAAAGCTAGAATAATTATTAATGACGTAATTAAAGTCGTTATTGTAAACATAGGGATTTCCATAAATTTCATTGATTTAGTACGTAATTTAAGGATAGTAACAAAGAAGTTAATACCTGTCATTAATGTACCAATACCTGCAATTTGTATTGCAATTAAATAATAGTTAATCCCAGTACCTGGACTGAAGTCAGTTGCTAATGGTGCATAGTTTGTCCAACCAGCAGCTGGCGCACCGCCAAGTACGAATGAAATATTGAATAATCCCATTCCTGCAGCAAATAACCAGAAACTCAAGTTATTTAACATAGGGAATGCAACGTCACGAGCACCAATTTGTAATGGAACAACCACGTTCATTAAACCGATTAAGAATGGCATAGCCATAAAGATAATCATGATTACACCGTGAGTTGTAAAGATTTCGTTATAGTGCTGTGACTCTAGTAATGTATTGTCTGGTGTCATTAATTGTAGACGAATAAGCAAAGCATCTACACCACCACGGAAGAACATTAGGATAGCAGAAATAATATACATAATCCCAATTTTCTTATGGTCGACAGATGTTAGCCATTCTGAATATAACCAATTCCATTTTTTATAGTAAGTTAAACCACCAACAACGCATATACCTGTTAATACAAGTAGAACTTGTGCCATTGTGATCATCCAGTCACTTTGGATGATGAGTTCATGCCATGGAAAATTCATTACTTGTCACCTCCATGGTTTTTATTAGAAGATTGTTTGTTACCTTTTTCATCTTCATTTTTTGCATCTTCTGATATTTTTTCCATTTCATCCATATGATGTTCTTCTTCTTTCTTGAATTCACTATCATATTTCTCGTTATTTTTAAGAATCATAGGTTTCATTCCATGACGTTCGTAGTTAGGGTTAGTAACCGTAACTTTACGTGGAGGGAGAACTGGTTTTTCAGTTACACCTTCACTTTCATCATAGAAGTTTGGATCTTTTGGTTCATAACGGTAACGTTTATAAGCATGGAAGATGTATTCTGGGTCTGCTGCTGGATCTACATATGCTAAGTGTGTTCCGCTATAAGTAAGTTCCTGATTCTTTGTTGTCGGAAGAATTTGATGATCAAATGTATCTTGATCTATTGTTTTACGTTTTTGCGATTTAGATACCCATTTATCGTAATCTTCATTACTTACTGAATTTACGTTAAATGTTTGTCTTGAGAAACCTTCACCATTAAAGTTTGAGTTTCTACCTTTGAAAGTACCTGTCTCATTTGCTTCTAAAGTCCAATCCATAGTCATACTTGTCATGGCATATTTTTGACCACCTAGTTGAGGTACCCAAAAACTAGTCATTGTATCCATTGACTGTAGCTTGAATAATACAGGACGGTTTTCTGGTATCGTTACGTGATTTACTGTTTCTACTTTTTCCTCTGGATAACTGAAGAACCATTTGAAACCAGCGCTCGTTGCATAAATAACGACGGGCTCGTCTTCTGATTTTGGTGCTTCTTCATAGTTATATAGAGATTTAACTGTAGGTACAGCCAATATCACTAATATGATAACAGGAATAATAAACCATACTGCTTCTAAAATGAGATTGTGATGCATTGTACCTGATGTTACATTTTTTGTTTTTCTATATTTAATGATAAATATTAAAAACAAAATTAAGACCACTACGACAATGAAGACCATCATAATAATTGAGAAAATAATTAAGAAATGTGAATCTTCCGCCATGGGTCCTTTAGGGTTTAATACTTCTAAGTTTGAACAACCACTAAGTAAAATACCTAGCGTTGACATGAGAAGTATTGACTTTAACTTTGCCACGTTTTTTACCTCCCATTTTCTATATACCTATATATATGGCTAGACCTTAATTTTAAAGGATTTATCCATATTTACAAGGCTATTTAAAGCCTTGTAAGCATTGTTTCCAATAAATGCATTGCTCTAGCTTTGATATGACGCTATTTAACCTAATTGTTAAATTTTTGTGTACTTTTTGAATTGAATAAGTAAATAATAAATTTTCACTTTATAATGATAATTTCAATGGTTTTATTGTAAATTCAGTAAGGTATATATAATTTTAAATTATTAAAATACATAAATAAATGGGATAAAAAAGAAAGACTTCTAATTTTTAGAAGTCTTAGACTGTGGACAAATTGTACTTAAAGTTATAAGTTCAGTTTGTTTTTTTGTATAAAAAAGTATTTTTCACTAAATTCAAACTTAAACTTCGTTTAATCTAGGCTATATGTGGCTCTTTTACGACCCACATTGCTAACAAATAATGTTGAGTGGTCAATTAAATTATTCTTAACCGTAATTTCTAATATTCTTTCAAATATTTGTTCAAACAAATCAGTATCATGGAAGTGTCTTGTATAATTTTAACCGCATATACTTGCATTTAAACCGGTTATGCCATAACTACTGACAAACCTATTTAAAACACATACTATATAACCAAAGGAGGTACTAGCTATGACAAATCAATTCAATGTTCACTTACACATTGATTCAACCTCATCATCAACAGATATAACGATCAGCACATACGAACAAAAAATCGGCAATCAACTATTAGATTATATTCAACAATATCAAACACCCTCCGATAAAATCGGTATAAAAACAACACAGGGTGTTCACCTTGTAACTAAGTCAGATATTATATTCATAGAAATATACGACAAACAGCTTACGATTATAACTAAAACAGAACAATTCACTTCAAGAATGTCACTTATATCGATACAACAGCAATTATCACAACAACATTTTGTACAAATCAGCAAATCTTCAATTGTAAACGTAGATTATATTTCAAAAGTATCGCCATCTTTCTCAGGTAATTTGATTGCCACCTTGATTAATAATAAAAAAGTATCAATATCTAGACGTTATGTTAAAAATTTAACAAAAATTTTAGGAATATAAGGAGGAAAATATTATGAAAGATATATTCAAATCCATATTACAAGGTATTGGAATCGGGAGTAGTATTATGTTGATATTCATCGCCATATTCAATATTTCAATTGATATTCCACAAGTGATGAGTGTTTATCTTTTCGGAGCTGTATGTGGTTTCTTACCAATCGTATATAAATCAGAGCGCATGCCATTACCTGTAAAACTGTTTATTCATTTAGGTGGTAGTATATTAACATTCTTCATCATTTCAACAATTAATCATTGGGTACCATTACAATTCGAACCTTTATTAGGTGCCCTTGTCATATTTACACTTATTTTTCTTGTCATTTGGTTTATCTTTATGATCATCAACATTCAACAAAGTAAAAAAATTAACGCTAAACTTAAAGAAATATAGCAACAAAAAATCCGAGACATCCAAGTTAGAATTTCAAACTGTCGACCTCCACTTTCAATGTTCAGCATTTTTAAGCGCTGACTCCTGCGGGAACAGCATGATTCGAAGACTACAGGCTGAGAACTTGCCCGCGGAAAGCATGCGCATAAAAAATGCCGACAAAGTATATAACTTTGTCGACACTCTGAGACTTCTAATTTTTAGAAGTCTTTCTTTTTAGAATATTATTTTACTGTAATTGTTCTACCTTGTGCTGTAATATGTCCGTCTTTATCTGATACAGCGTAACCAACTTTATATTTACCTGGTTTATTTGTGTTAACTTCACCGCTTGTAACGATGTCTGAAGTTAAATCATCGCCAGAATTAGATTTTGCTTTAACATCTTTAAGTAAATCGAAGTCTTCACCTTTATTTACTGTAATATCTTTAACACCTGTTAATTCAGGTTTAGGTGCTAAGTCACTGTCGTTAACATACACGCCTCGTTTATACGTGTAATAGTAACCATCTGAATCTTTTACATGATAAGTAATGTATTGTAAACCTGTTTTTGAAGTGTCGATATCACCTTTAACAGTTACTTTATCCGTTATATCACCATCTTTTTTATCTAAAGCTTTAACGCCTTTCATAGGATCAAAGTTATCACCTTGATACACTAAGTCTTTAGTTGGAACAGTAATTAGTGGCATATTTTCATCTAAGTCTTTTTTAGAAGTTTCTTTATTAGATGCTACTTCTGCTTTTTCTTTATTTTTATCTTTAGAAGCTTTATCTTTTGCCCCATTTAATGAACCTTCTTCTACTACATAAACATAGTGCCATTTCGTTCTATAAGCACCGTCAGAATCAGTAACTTTATATTGAACTTTGTATTTTCCTAATTTTGAAGTATCAACATCGCCAGTTACTTTTATTTTTTTAGTTAAATCTCCATCTTCTTTATCAAATGCTTTAATTCCTTTTAATAAATCATAGTCAGAGCCTTTTTCAACTACGTCGCCTTCAACACCTTTAATTTCAGGTAAGCTGTTTCCAGTTGCGTTTGCAGTTAGTGAAGGTGTAACAAGTGTTGCAGAAACACCTAAGACAGTTAATGATTGTATTAATTTATTCATCATAATATTATGTACTCCTTTGTTGTAAGGTTATAAGGAAAGGATAACATTTTTTTAAGTTGATTTCCTTATAGTTACAAGATTATCGCAAACTTGTAACATTTACATCGACCTTAAGACCGATATCTACTATTAAGGAGTGTAGAGTGTATCTTTTAGATTATTTTTGGGTACGATATCACTTAAAGTATATTGATCTAGCGTTTTGAGGTATTCATTTAATGCGTGGTGGAGTGCACCTTTGAGGCCACAATTTAGAGCGATAGGGCAAGTGTTCGTTTCCATATTGAAGCATTCGACTAGTTCGAAATGTTCTTCTGTTTGTCGAACAAGTGTACCGATATTTATGTCTTCAGGTGATAGATTAAGCGTAATTCCGCCATTTCTACCTCTGACTGATTTTAAATAACCTAATTTAACAAGTTGATGAACAATTTTTGTTAGATGGTTCTTAGATATACCATAAAAGTTTGCTATTTCTTCTATTTGAGATTGTTTCTTTTGCTGAGCAAGGTACATGAGAACTCGTAATGAATAATCCGTATATTGGGTGAGTTTCATAGGTCAGACCTCCTTATAATATACTTATTATACTTATTATTTATAACTTTACCAACAATTCAGATTGAAATATAAAAATGACAATTTTGTAAACAAACTGATAATTTATTGAATTACATTGTGAAACTATTTACAATTAAAGATGTATTTAAAATATATCTTTAAGAGGGGGCCTTCTGATGTTATCAGAACAAACTAGAGAAATAGTAAAACAAACAGTGCCTGTATTGGAACAGCACGGAACTGAAATTACAAAAGTATTTTACACAAGAATGTTTGAAGCACATCCTGAATTATTGAACATTTTCAACAAATCTAACCAAAAACAAGGTAAACAACAAACAGCTTTAGCACAAACAGTTTTAGCGGCTGCAAAACATATTGATAATTTAGGTGCTATCTTTCCTAATGTTAATCAAATTGCACATAAACACCGCGCTTTACAAGTTAAAGAAGAGCATTATCCAATAGTGGGGGAATACTTATTAAAAGCTATTAAAGAAGTACTTGGAGATGCAGCTACAGATGAAATTATGAATGCGTGGGAAGAAGCATATGGTGAAATAGCAAGTGTATTTATTTCAATGGAAAAAGAAATGTATGAAAAAGCAGCTTGGGATGGTTTCCAACCGTTTAAAATTACGAATATTTTAAATCAAGGCACGACAATGAAATCATTTGAAGTAGAACCAGAAGTTGCATTAGAAATACCAGAATTAGTAGCTGGACAATATATAACAGTGCGTGTGAAGCCTGAAAATGATGAAAATCTAGCATTAAGACACTATTCTCTTTATTCTGTAGAAAATGATGGAACATTAAAATTCGCTGTTAAAAAAGAAGGTACAGGAGAGAAAAAAGGTATCGTGTCACATGAATTACACGATAATACTTCTATAGGTGATAGTATTGAAATTTCAGCACCAGCAGGGGACTTTAAAGTGAATTCAGAAGCTGGTAAAGAATTGTTATTATTATCTTCTGGTGCAGGTGTTACACCAATGCTTGCTATGTTAGAAGATGAAGCTAAAAAAGGAAGACAAGTACATTTTGTACATGTTAATGAAAGTGAAGCAGATGTTCCGTTTAAAACTGAGCTTACAGAAATTAACGAAAAATATGATAACGTCGATGTAACTTATCATTTGAAATTAAGAGACGGATATTTAACAAGCGATTCTTTACAACATTGGATTAATGAAAATACTGACATTTATTTATGTGGTGGTATATTATTTATGGATACAATATTCGATGAATTTGCTAAATTAAATATTAGTCAATCAGATGTTAACTTCGAACCATTCGGTCCAAAAATGAGTATTACAAACGTATAATACGAGCAAAAGTGAATTAATTAAAAAAGCCTTAACGCCAGTTGTAATCATTCTGTACAACAAAGCGTTAAGGCTTTTTCTTATTCTATGTTATTTTTCCATTTTTCAGCTAACAGTGTGTTGTTTAATACCATTGTAATCGTTAATGGACCAACACCACCTGGTACTGGCGTAATAGCACTCGCAACTTCTTTTACTGCTTCAAAGTCTACGTCACCTTTCAGTTTTCCATTTTCATCTGGTGTGTTACCAACATCTACAATGACTGCCCCTGGTTTTACTAAATCTTTTGTAACAAGATGTACACGGCCAACAGCACTAACGATAACATCAGCTTGCTTTAGAACTTCTTCTGTATTTGTTGATTTGGAATGTAATAAAGTAACGGTAGCATCTTGATCTGTTAATAATTTACTTACTGGTTGCCCAACTATATGACTTCTGCCTATAACAGCAACATTCTTACCATTTAAGTCTATATCAGCATGTTTTAATATTTCCATTATACCTAATGGAGTACATGGAATAAATGTACGCTCACCAGTATATAATCTTCCTATGTTGATAGGATTAAAACCATCTACATCTTTATCTGGGTTAATGGCTTCTAGTACTTTTGCTTCTGATACTTGCTCTGGTAAAGGTACTTGAACTAATATACCACTCACTGAATCATCATTGTTTAAGCGTTCTAACTCATTTAACACTTCTTCTTCCGAAGATGATTCATCCATATGTACTATTTCAGAAATCATGCCAATTTTTTCAGCTGCTTTCTTTTTAGAATTAACATAACTCTGGCTCGCACCGTCATTTCCAACAAGAATAACAGATAGTTTAGGTACGATATTTTGTTCTTTTAATTTTTCCACTTCACTTTGTAGACCACTTCTGTATGCTTTTGCAATCTCTTTACCATCTAATATTTTTGCTGACATATAAATCCTCCTAAATTATAAATCGAACTTTAACATTGTTTACATAGTAAATTATGTCGTTAATACGAACATAAATCAAATATTTTTGTATAAAAATATAAAAATGTTCGTTTTTCCATTGAAAATAGCAAAATCAATTGTTATGCTATATCTGTAATATACACAATAAAACTTTAACATTTCAACTAATTGAAAGGGTGACAAAGATGAAAGTGGCAGTAATAATGGGTAGTTCTTCCGACTGGCCAATCATGAAAGAAGCATGTGACATGCTTGATTATTTTGGTATTGAATATGAAAAAGAAGTCGTGTCTGCTCATAGAACACCATTAAAAATGGTTGATTATGCTAAGAGTGCAACAAAAAATAACATAGATATTATTATTGCTGGTGCCGGTGGTGCAGCTCATTTACCAGGAATGGTAGCGTCATTAACGACTGCTCCTGTTATAGGCGTGCCAATAGAATCTAAAAGTTTAAAAGGTCTAGATTCTTTATTATCTATAGTTCAAATGCCAGGAGGTATTCCTGTTGCTACAACAGCTATAGGTAAAGCAGGTAGTAAAAATGCTGGCATTCTTGCAGTTAGAATGATAGGTATGCACGATAATAAAGTTAGACATCAATTAGTTAAATATGAAGAAAGTTTAGTTGATAAAGTGGAGGAAATGCAAAATGACTTATTATAACCTTGAAGCAGGTGACATGATAGGTATTGTAGGTGGCGGCCAACTAGGAAAGATGATGGCACAATCGGCACAAAAAATGGGGTTTAAAGTTGCAATACTAGATCCTGACGAGGATTGTCCAGCTCAATATGTAGCACATGAATTTATCAATGCGGCATATTCAGACGATTTAGCCCTTAAACGTTTAGGTGAAATTTCAAAAGTAATTACTTACGAATTTGAAAATATTGATGCACATCAATTAGAAACACTCTCTAACCAATTTAATATTCCTCAAGGAAGTGAAACAGTAGCTTTATTACAAGACAGATTAACTGAAAAACAAACATTACAAGAAGCAAACGTAAATATTGTTCCTTTTATAGAAGTTAAAGAAATATCTGATCTTGAGGAAGCTATTGATGAAATTGGACTTCCATTTATAATCAAAACGCGTTTTGGTGGATATGACGGTAAAGGTCAGTTAATTATACGTGAAAAGAGCGAACTAGAAGAAGCACGCAAATTAGTCACTGATACACCATGCGTTGTAGAAAAGTTTATTTCCCTTAATAAAGAAGTATCTATTACGGCAACACGTGATATATACAATCAAACAGTTTATTTTCCACTACAAGAGAATGAACATAGAAATCAAATATTATACAAAACGGTTGTTCCAGCACGAGTAGATTTAGAAAACAAAGCAATAGAAGAAGTTAAAAAAATTATGACTAAGCTCCATTTTGTAGGAACTTTTACAGTCGAATTTTTTGTAACAAACGATCAAGATTTATTTGTTAATGAGATTGCACCGAGACCACATAATTCAGGTCATTATTCAATAGAAGCTTGTGATTATTCTCAATTCGATACACATATTCTTGCTGTGGCTGGATGGCACTTACCTAAGCAAATCTCATTATTGAAACCAGCGATTATGATGAATTTATTAGGTCAAGATGTGAACTTATTATATGAAACTTTTTACAAACATCCGGAATGGCACGTTCATTTGTACGGTAAAAAAGTAAATAAAACAAATCGTAAGATGGGTCATATCACAAAATTAACAGAAGACTTAAATAAAGATGAAGCGATGTTTAACAATTTGTTTGAAGGGCGGAACAATTAAATGACTCTATTATATGAAGGAAAAGCAAAAAGAGTTTTTAACACCGAGAAAGAAAATATTTTAAGAATTGAATATAAAGATGAAGTCACAGCTGGCAACGGTGCAAAAAAAGATGAAATGACTGGTAAAGGTCGTTTAAATAATCTTATTACATCTAAAATTTTTGGAATTTTGCAAACAAGAGACATCGAAAGTCATTTTGTTGAAAAACTATCAGATACGGAACAATTAGTAAAAGCAGTAGAAATATTTCCATTAGAAGTAGTTGTACGTAATGTAGCAGCTGGTTCCATTTGCAAAAGACTTGGTTTTGAAAAAGGACATCAATTTGAAAAGCCATTACTAGAATTGTTTTATAAGAAAGACGAATTAAATGACCCGCTTATTACAGATGACCATGTAGAACTATTAAATATTGCTACAACAGAACAATTAGAAGTTATTAAAAATAAGGCATTACAAGTTAACACAGTTTTAAGTGAAATCATGGAAGAAATGAATCTTTTATTAGTGGATTTCAAAATAGAGTTTGGGTATACAGCTGACGGCGAAATCTTGTTAGCAGATGAGATATCTCCAGATACATGCCGTATATGGGATAAAGATACTCATGAAAACTTTGATAAAGATGTATATAGAGAAGACACTGGATCATTAATTGATACGTATGAAACTTTTTATAATAAATTGGAGGAACTATAAAATGAAAAATATTGAATTGCACATTACATTACAAGGACAAGTTTTAGATACACAAGGACAAGCATTGAATAGAGCTGTACACGATTTAGGTTATGAGCAAGTCAATAATATTAGAGTAGGTAAAGTAATATACATGACAGTTGAAGAAACAGATGAAGCAACAATCCATAATATCGTTAATACACTTAGTGAAAAATTATTTGCGAATACTGTAATTGAAGAATATAGTTTTAAAATTTTAGAAGATAAGGAGAACGCATAATGAAATTAGCTGTATTAGTCTTCCCAGGTTCAAATTGTGACCGCGACATGTACAATGCTGCTACACGTTCTGGAGTTGAAGCGGAGTATGTTGATTATAGAGAAACATCTTTAAAAGGTTTTGATGGTGTTCTGATACCAGGCGGTTTTTCATTTGGTGACTACTTAAGATCAGGAGCTATGGCTAGAGTTGCTCCAATTATAAAAGAAGTTAAAAGACTAGCAGAAGAAGGGAAACCAGTATTAGGTGTTTGTAACGGTTTTCAAATTTTAACTGAAATCGGATTATTGCCAGGTGCGCTTTTGCATAACGATGATCATTTATTCGTTAGCAGAAATGAAGAATTAACGATTGTTAATAATCAAACAAAATTTACACATCAATATGATGAAAATGAAACAGTAGTATATCCAGTTGCACATGGCGAAGGACACTACTATTGTACGGATGAAATGTATGAAGAATTGAAAAAACATAATCAAATTATTTTAACGTACCAAGATAATCCAAATGGTTCATACAAAGATATAGCAGGGATTACAAATATAGAAGGTAACGTTTGTGGTATGATGCCACATCCTGAGAGAGCTATGGAAACATTACTTGGCTCAGATAGCGGTGTTAAGTTATTTCAATCTATGATCGAAAGTTGGAGGGAACAACATGTCTAAGTTTTTAGAACCGAGTATTAAAGAAATCGAAACTGAACATTTATATAGAGATATGGGATTAACGGATGAAGAGTATCAAAAAGTTATAAGCATATTAGGAAGAAAACCTAATTTCACTGAAATTGGTATTTTCTCAGTTATGTGGAGTGAACATTGTTCTTATAAACATTCTAAACCATTTCTTAAACAGTTTCCTACAACTGGAGAACGCGTATTAATGGGACCTGGTGAAGGTGCAGGTGTTGTAGATATTGGTGATAATCAAGCAGTAGTATTTAAAGTTGAATCTCATAACCACCCTTCAGCAATTGAACCTTATCAAGGTGCAGCTACTGGTGTAGGCGGTATTATCCGTGACATCGTATCTATCGGGGCTAGACCAATTTCATTATTAAATAGTTTAAGATTTGGTGAATTATCAAATAAAACAAACCGTAGATTATTTAGCGGAGTTGTAAAAGGGATAGGTGGTTACGGAAACTGTATAGGCATCCCAACTGTAGCTGGTGAAATTGAATTTGATGAAAGATATGATGGTAATCCTCTTGTTAACGCAATGTGTGTAGGTATTATCGATCACGATAAAATTCAAAAGGGTACTGCAAAAGGTAAAGGCAATCCAGTAATATATGTAGGTTTAAAAACTGGTAGAGATGGCATTCATGGTGCAACTTTTGCTTCTGAGGAATTGAGTGAAGCATCTGAAAGTAAAAGACCTTCAGTACAAATAGGCGACCCATTCGTTGGTAAAAAATTAATGGAAGCAACACTAGAAGCAATTACATATCCTGAGCTTGTAGGTATTCAAGATATGGGGGCAGCAGGTTTAACTTCTTCATCTTCTGAAATGGCAGCAAAAGGTGGTAGTGGTATTCATCTACATTTAGAAAAAGTTCCAACAAGAGAAGAGGGTATTTCACCATATGAAATGATGTTGTCTGAAACTCAAGAACGTATGTTACTTGTAGTTGAAAAAGGAACAGAACAAAAATTCTTAGATTTATTTGAACATCATGAATTAGATTCTGCAGTAATTGGAGAAGTAACTGATACAAACCGCTTCGTTTTATCTTATGAAGATGAAGTTTATGCAGATATACCTGTAGAACCTTTAGCAGACGAAGCACCTGTGTATATTTTAGAAGGTAAAACACCTAACTATGAAACAAAAGATAATAAATATGAAGATATTGATGTAAAAGATGTATTTAATCAATTAATTAGTCATCCAACTATAGCTTCAAAAGAATTTGCTTATGAACAATACGATCAACAAGTTGGGGCAAATACTATACGCAAACCAGGTATTCACGCTGGTGTCGTTAGAGTAGAGGGTACTAAAAAAGCAATTGCTTCAACTATTGATGGCGAAGCTAGATATGTTTTTAACAATCCTTATGAAGGTGGAAAAATGGTTGTTGCAGAAGCGTATCGTAACCTGATTTCAGTCGGTGCAACGCCTTTAGCAATGACTGATTGTTTAAATTATGGTTCACCAGAAAAACCAGAAATATATCAACAATTAGCTGATTCAACAAAAGGGATGGCAGAAGCTTGTGAAATACTCAAAACACCAGTAGTTTCAGGTAACGTTTCCTTGTATAACGAAACAAAAGGTACTTCAATATTCCCAACACCAGTTATTGGTATGGTTGGTTTAATTGAAGATGTAGAATATTTAAATGATTTTAAACCTCAAGCTTCAGAACGCATTTATCTAGTAGGCGACACTGAAAATAACTTTGGTGGAAGTCAAATCGAAAAACTTCTATATAGAGATGTTAATCATGAACATTGTGAAATAGATTTGAATACAGAAGTACAAAGAGGAGAAACAATTAAAAAAGCAATTGTAGATGGGAAAGCGTCACATGTACAAGCATTAGGTAAAGGCGGAATCGCAATAGGCTTAGCTAAACTTAGCGCACACTTTAATTTAGGAGTTGAAGTTAATTTAGAACTTACAAACGCACAATTGTTTAGTGAAACACAAGGTCGATATATTGTCGTAGCAAAAGAAGGCGAAACAATAGATATCGATGGTGCAATTGAAATTGGTAAATTAACTGACGATACGCAATTTAAACTATCGAACCAAACTACACAATTAACTGTCGACGTGAAGAATATAAGGGAACAATTGAAAGGGGCAATTGGCCAATGCATGAAATCAAAAGTCTAAATGAGGAATGTGGCGTGTTTGGTATATGGAATCATCCAGAGTCAGCACAATTAACATATATGGGCTTACACAGTTTACAACATAGAGGTCAAGAAGGAGCAGGAATTGTTGGGTCAAATGGCAATGAATTAAAGGGTGAACGTGGTTTAGGCTTATTATCAGAAGCGATTTCTGATGCGCAATTAGAATCTTTCAAAGATTATAACCATGCAATAGGACACGTGAGATATGCGACATCTGGCAATAAAGGAATAGAAAACATTCAGCCATTTTTATATCATTTTTACGATATGAGTGTTGGCGTTTGCCATAACGGTAACTTAGTAAATGCACAAAGTTTGAGGAAAAAACTAGAAAAAGATGGCGCGATTTTTCACTCTTCATCAGATACAGAAGTGATTATGCACCTAATCAGACGAAGCAAAGCAACTGATTTCGAAGGAAGTTTAAAAGAAAGTTTAAACATAATTAAAGGCGGATTTACGTTTGCATTACTAACTAAAGATGCATTATATGGAGCAGTTGATCCAAATGCCATTAGACCTTTAGCGGTAGGTCGAATGAAAACTGGAGCTTATATTATAGCTAGTGAAACATGTGCAATCGATGTATTAGGCGCTGAATTTGTAAGGGATATACATGCAGGAGAATATGTTGTAATTAATGACGACGGAATAAGAGTAGAATCTTACACTACACAAACCTCAACAGCGATTTCAGCTATGGAATATATTTATTTTGCAAGACCAGATTCAACAATTGCGGGTAAAAATGTTCATGCAGTCCGTAAAGAATCAGGAAAACGTTTAGCTGACGAAAGCCCAGTAAAAGGTGCAGACATGGTAATAGGGGTGCCAAATTCATCTCTATCTGCAGCAACTGGATTTGCTGAAGAAAGCCACTTACCTTATGAAATGGGTCTAGTTAAAAATCAATATGTCGCAAGAACATTCATTCAGCCGACACAGGAACTTCGTGAACAGGGTGTGCGTGTGAAATTATCAGCTGTAAAAGATATTGTTTACGGTAAGAATATAGTGCTCGTAGATGATTCAATTGTGAGAGGAACTACAAGTAAAAGAATCGTAAGAATGCTAAAAGATGCTGGTGCAAATGAAATACATGTACGCATAGCATCTCCTGAGTTTATGTTTCCGAGTTTCTACGGTATCGATGTTTCAACATCATCAGAATTAATTTCTGCTCACAAATCACCAGAAGAAATACGAGACTATATAGGAGCAGATTCTTTAGCATATTTAAGCGTAGATGGTTTGATTGACTCAATTGGTTTAGATTTAGACGTACCTTACAACGGATTATGTGTTGAAAGTTTCACTGGTGATTATCCAGCAGGTTTGTATGACTATGAAACACGTTATTTCGAAAACTTAAGTAAACGACAAAAAGAATATTTAAGTGAACACAAACAATACTTTGATAGAGAGGGTAATCTTAATGTCGAAAGCATATAAAGCATCCGGTGTTGATATTGAAGCAGGTTATGAAGCAGTTAATAGAATGAAATCTCACGTACAAAGTACGATGAGAAAAGAGGTACTTGGTGGTCTAGGTGGTTTCGGAGCAGCGTTTGATTTATCCCAATTAAATATGAAGAAACCAGTTTTAGTTTCGGGTACTGATGGTGTAGGAACAAAATTAAAATTAGCTATCGATAATAATAAACATGACACAATAGGTATAGATGCAGTCGCTATGTGCGTAAATGATATTTTAACAACTGGGGCAGAGCCATTATATTTCCTTGACTATATTGCAACAAACAAAGTAAATCCGGAAACGATTGAGAATATCGTTTCTGGTGTATCTGTTGCTTGTAAAGAAACAAACTGTGCTTTAATCGGTGGAGAAACTGCAGAAATGGGCGAAATGTATCATGAAGGTGAGTATGATATAGCTGGTTTCTGTGTAGGCGCAGTTGAAAAAGATGAATATATCGATGGCAGTAATGTGTCTGAAAATGATGTCATTATTGGTATAACTTCAAGTGGTATTCATTCGAACGGATATAGCTTGGTAAGAAACTTAATCAAAACAAGTGGTATTAATCTAGAGGACCAATTTGATGATCAACATAGTTATTTAGATGTGTTTTTAGAACCTACTAAATTATATGTAAAACCTGTACTTTCTGTATTGAATAAAGTGAAAGTAAAAGCTATGTCGCACATTACTGGCGGCGGTTTTATAGAAAATATACCAAGAGCTATTCCAGATAATATGGATGCAAATATTGATGTGAATACTTATAAAATTCCTAAAATATTTAAATGGTTGCAAGAACAAGGCGAGATTGATGCAACTGAAATGTATAACGTGTTCAATATGGGTATTGGTTTCGTATTAATAGTTGATCAAAATGATAAAGATGAAGTATTGAATACATTAAAAGAACAGAACGAAGAAGCTTACGTTATTGGGGAAATTACAAAAGGTTCTGGTAACGTGAATTTATCGGGGGTTCAATTATGATAAAAACTGCTATTTTTGCTTCAGGTAACGGTTCTAATTTCGAAAAAATTATGGAAAATATTGAATATGGTCATTTAAGTCATATCGAAGTTACTGCTTTATTTACAGATAACCCGAATGCATTTTGTGTTGAAAGAGCAAGAAGGTTTAATCTACCTGTATATATCATTGATCCTAGAACATATGATAATAAAAAGGAATATGAGGAAGCTCTAATTACAAGATTATCTCAAGAAAGAGTGAGTTGGATTATTTTAGCTGGTTATATGAGACTTGTAGGTCCAACTTTACTTAGTCAATATGAAGGAAAAATTTTAAATATACATCCTTCAATATTACCAAGCTTTCCTGGTAAAGATGCAGTTGGTCAAGCACTAGATTATGGTGTAAGAGTTACAGGAGCAACTGTACATTACGTAGACAGTGGTATGGATACAGGAGAAATTATAGACCAACTAAGTTGCCCAGTTTATCCAGACGATACAAGAGACACACTACAGCTGAGAATACAGAACTTAGAATATGAACTATATCCGCGCGTCATTAAAGAAATCATAAAATAAAGGAGTCTTTACAAAATGAAAAATGCAATATTAAGTGTTTCAGATAAAACGAACATTGTCGAATTTACACGTAATTTAATTAAAAATGACTACAAAGTCTATTCTACTGGTGGCACTAAAAAAGCTTTAGAAGAAGCGAATGTTGAAGTGTACTCAGTATCAGAACTAACAGACTTTCCTGAAATAATGGATGGTCGTGTAAAAACACTTCACCCTGGTGTACATGGTGGTATACTTGCAAATCGTTCTATTCCTGAACATTTATCAGCATTAGAGGAACAAGGTATCGACTTAATCGATTTAGTCGTTGTTAATCTATATCCGTTTAAAGAAACAATTAAAAAAGAAAATGTTACTGAAGAAGAAGCAATTGAGAATATAGACATTGGTGGACCAACTATGTTGAGAGCTGCTGCTAAAAACTTCAAATTTGTAACGACAGTTGTTAATCCTGATGATTATGAAGAAGTGATTCGACGTATAGAGAACAATGAATTAGATGAGAATTACAGAAAATCATTAATGATAAAAGTTTTCAAACATACTAATGATTATGATAATACGATTGTAGAATTCTTTAATGATGCTTCTGAAGAATTAAGATATGGAGAAAATCCACAACAAAATGCTACGTTTGTTAAGACTTCTCAAGAGCCTAATACTTTAGCTGGAGCTAAACAGTTACATGGAAAAGCATTAAGTTTTAATAATATAAAAGATGCAGACGCAACATTATCATTGATTAAGAAGTTTGAACAACCTGCAGCAGTAGCTGTTAAACACATGAACCCTTGTGGGGTAGGTGTAGGTGAAACAATAGAACAAGCATATGAATATGCTTATGAAGCGGATTCACAATCAATATTTGGTGGAATAGTTGCACTTAATAGACCTGTTACAAAAGCTTTAGCAGAAAATCTACATTCTATTTTCTTAGAAGTGGTTATCGCTCCTCATTTTGAAGAGGAAGCATTGGAAGTTCTTAAAGGTAAGAAAAATATTAGATTGTTAGAAATCGATATGGCTGAAACAAAAGATGAACAAGAATTTGTTTCTGTTTCAGGTGGATACTTAGTTCAAGATAAAGATAATGCAATTATTAAAAGAGAAGATATGAAAGTAGTAACAGATGTTGAACCAAGTGAAGAGCAATGGAAAGCATTAGAACTTGCTTGGAAAGTAGTACGTTCAGTTAAAAGTAATGCGATTGTTCTAGCAAATGATCATCAAACTGTCGGTGTCGGCGCTGGACAGATGAATAGAGTAGGATCAGCTAAAATTGCGATAGATAGAGCAATTGAAATGAATGATAATGTAGCTTTAGCCTCTGATGGCTTTTTCCCAATGGGAGATTCAGTTGAAACTGCTGCAAAAGCTGGCATTAAGACAATTATTCAACCAGGCGGTTCAATAAAAGATCAAGAATCTATTGATATGGCAAATAAATATGGCATAAGTATGGTATTTACTGGCGTGAGACACTTTAAACATTAGGAGGTTCATAAATGAAAGTACTGATAATCGGCTCAGGTGGTCGTGAACATGTTTTAGCTCAAAAATGTAAACTTTCAAATACAGTCGAAGAGGTATTTGTTATTCCAGGAAATGATGCGATGAGTGGTGTAGCAACTGTCATTTCAAATATTAAAGAAGATAATCATGAAAAGATAAAAGAGTTTGTTGTAAATAATGATATTGAATGGGTTATTATCGGCCCAGAACAACCTTTGATTGATGGATTAACTGATGTTTTAAGTGAAACAAATGCTAAAGTATTTGGACCTAATAAAGAAGCTGCACAATTAGAAGGGTCAAAAGAATTTGCTAAAAAAATAATGGACAAATATAATATTCCAACAGCTGAATATGAAACAATTTGTTCTAAAGAAAAAGCATTAACATATGTTGAAGCATGTCCTATACCAATTGTATTGAAAAAGGATGGGCTGGCTGCTGGTAAAGGTGTTATCGTAGCTTTGACTAGAGAAGAAGCTCGACAAGCTGTAGAAACTTTATATACAACAGATGATGAAAAAGTTGTATTTGAAGAGTTTCTTGAAGGCGAAGAATTTTCAGTTATGACATTTGTAAATGAAGAATTTGCGGTACCTTTTGATTGTATAGCTCAAGATCATAAACGTGCATTTGATGCTGATAAAGGTCCTAATACTGGAGGTATGGGTGCTTACTGCCCGGTTCCACATATTTCAAAAGAAATCATCGAAGAAACAAATCAAAAAGTAGCGCAACCTATAGCTCAAGCACTTGTAAGTGAGGGTATACAATACTTCGGGTTAATATATATCGGTGCAATTTTAACAGAAGATGGTCCAAAAGTTATTGAATTTAATGCGAGATTTGGAGATCCTGAAGCACAAGTATTATTAACAAAATTAGATTCAGATTTTATTGAACTGCTAGAAAAAACATATAAAAAAGAACCTATCAAGCTTGAATGGAAAGATGAAAGTGTAGTAGGCGTTGTATTAGCATCAAAAGGGTATCCTGCTAATTACGAAAAAGGTCATATAGTTGAAGGCTTAGACCAAATAGAACAGTATTATGTTAGCGCCTTGAAAAAGAACGAAAAAGGACAATATGAAAATAACGGTGGAAGAGTTATGATTTCTATTGGAACAGGCAAAGATATAAGAGAAGCACAAAAAAATGCTTATGCTCAAGTGGAAAAAATAAAATGCGACAATTTATTCTATAGAAAAGATATAGGACATAAAGCATTGAAAGCTCAAATATAATAAAATGAAAGACCGATAAAATTTATTTGATTGCATAAATTTTATCGGTCTTTTTCATTGCGCTACATTTCGTTCTTTTAGGGAAAGATATGGTCAAACATAACGCAATGTTACCTAATATCAGTAATGTTTGTAATAGGGAAGAAACTCCCTAAACAAAACGCCAAAATAACTAATAAAATTGACATTATAATAAAATACACATCATTTATTGTAAAAGGCACTTTATAATAATAAGTTCGTTTACCATTCGTAAATCCTTTAGCTTCCATAGCTACTGCTAATCTATGAGATTTTCTTATACTTTGACTTAATGTCGGTATAAGTAAATGATTTATCCATTTAAGTCCTTTACGCTGACTTTTATCAACGACTTGATAACGCATTTTTAATGCTTGTCTTAATTGGATGAATGATGTAAACATGATAGGAATCATTCTGATAGATGCCATAAAAGCATAAGCTATTTTAGGTTTTAATTTTAAATGTTGCATGAAGCTATAGAACACAGAAATAATTTGTGATGTGAAAGGTATAACCATTCCATAAAAGGAAATAACCAATGTACGCATTGTAACGTGTAAGCCTCTCATTAAGCTTTCACTCGTAATATTGATAATACCAAATTTAAACAACGTATGACTTCCTTCACCGTAAAAAATCATAAATAGCGAGGAAGTAAAGCCAAAGAATAAAGTAATAGCAATAACAATTAACAACGGCGCCCATTTTACACCGCTCATAAATATTAAATATATAAACATCACAATTGTTAAATAAAGCATGAAATCAAAATCATGTATGAAAATGGCAAAGAAAAATAGTGAAATACCTAATAATAGTTTAGTTAAAATATTAACGTTATCGATGAAAGTGTAATATCTTTTCCAATTATTCAGCATAAACGTCACCATCACTTATGGCTAATTCACGATTTTGAATGTTCAATATTCTGGTCGCGTAACGATTTATGATTTCATTTTCATGTGTAATCATGATAATTGTTTGCCCATCTGCAACTCTCTGTTTAAATAACTTAATCAGTTCAAAAGTGTTATGGCTGTCTAAACCAAATGTCGGTTCATCTAGTAATATGATTTCAGATTGCGTGCTTAATGCTGTAGCCACGCTTAATCTTTTTTTCTGTCCAATTGAAAGTTCGAATGGATGTTGTGCTTTTACATGTTCTAATCTTAATAATTTCAACATCTCTTCAGTTTTTGCTTGTGCTGTTTCTTTATTTTGATGTGAAAAATTAATCGAAATTTCATCATAAACAGACATTTCAATAAATTGTAATTCTGGATTTTGATATACAAAATACATGTGTTTGGATGCATCTTTTATTTTTTTTAGACGTTTATCTTTGTAATAAATATTTCCTTCATATTTAATAAGTTGCATTAAGGTTTCTAAAAAAGTAGTCTTTCCAGTTCCATTAGCCCCTGTTAACCCTATTAATTCACCTTTGTTTATAGATAAATCGTTTACTTTAAATAACTTTTTACGATGACGTAATATTTCTAGATTGCTTATATTTAATAAAGGTTCGTATTTATGGTTAATAGAAAGTGATTTAGGTGCATAATCCCATGAATTAGGATGCCAAACACCATATTCATTTAATACGTCAGTATGGTTATTTAATATGTCGTCAGGTGTACTATCATGCGTAATTTGCCCTTTATCATTCATGACAATGACTCTGTCTACATAATTCCATATATAATCAACTTTATGCTCAACAATTACAACTGTTTGATTTTCCCAATGTTGCATGAGTAAATCCCAAAGTTGATAAGTAGAAGATGTATCTAACATTGCAGTTGGTTCATCTAAAAATAAAGTATCAGTTTTTTGTAATAAAATAGAAGCAATAGCTAATTTCTGTTTCATTCCACCGCTAAGTTGGCTAAGTTTTTTAGATGGATCTGCCTCTAAGTTAACTTCTTGCATAGCTTTTGATATAAGTGAATCCATTCGGTTAGGCTCAACTTTCATATTTTCTAATACAAAAGCCAACTCTTCTTTAATTTTAGGCATACAAAATTGTGTGTCAGGATCTTGAAATATAACACCTGGGAAAGGGTCAATATGCTTTTCATCAACTTTCATAGGTATATCTACAGACCTAGGAATGATGCCACTTAATACATTTAATAGGGTACTTTTACCTGAACCACTCGGACCAAGTAATAAAACTTTCTCTCTATCATTTATAGTAATATTTAAATTTTTAAAAATGATACGTTCATCATCTGGATATTTAAGTCTAAGATTTTTAAGTGATAACAATTTTATAGCTCCTATAATAAGTCGTAATCTTTTTTAGAAGAAGGTCTGAATAGTTTAGTAACACCAGTTCGATCAAGTGCTCGTACAATAGCGTATCCAAGCGCGCCACCTAATATAGCTCCGCTCAGTATTCTTATGCTGAACATTAATATAATATTCCAAGTTGCAACATCGCCTAAATAATTATAAAACCAATCAACGGGTAAAGTAATGATACCAGCCAAAGCTCCAGCTATAATAGCGACAGATAACTTTCTCGATTTATATCGAACAGCTAAAAATACAATTTCACAAGCTAAGCCTTGAAGTAGGGCATATACAAAAGTAGGAATATCAAATTGTCCCATAACTATTGTTTCGCCAGCACCCGCTGCAAATTCTGCTAATAATGCTACACCAGGTTTTTGAATAATCAAATAAGTGATAATAGCTGCAATAAACCAAAAACCATAAATAGATTGCTCTAAATGGAGACCAAGTGGTTTTAAAACTTCATACGGTAACCATAAAAATTTATAAATAATCGCAAATACAGCACCTATTAATACAGTTACTAAAATATCAGATAAAGTTAATCTTTTTGCCATAACTAATTCTCCTTTTTTATATAAAAAAATGCACTTCTATATCTAGATAGAAGCGCATAAAAATATTGTTATCATTATAAAAATGAATATTATAAGATTCACGAACACTTTCCTACGCTAGTATAATCTAGATCAGGTACAAAGGGTTCAGACTTTTTCAGGTCTGTCTCAGTTTAAAACGCCCCTAGTGCATTTATTGATTTGTTAACACTACGATAAGTCTTATTAAATCTTTTGTCAATAAGAACATTTTGTAACACCATATTATTCAAAAATATAATAAGAATGAGGGAGTAGGACAGAAATCTCATTTTATTAAAAAGATTTCGTAGTCCCGCCCCGGCATAGATTACTAGGGTTAAAAAAGCTTGATATAAGTGCATTTCAGCTACTACCATAATAATTGAAAGAGGCTGAGACATGTATTTATGTCCCAGCCTCTCAAGCGTTGAAATTTAAGATAAGATATATTTATTCAAAAGTGTCTTGAATGTTGTCTTTTGTTTCATCTTGTCCTTTATCGTTATCTTTTTTGTTTTCTTGTTCTTTTTTCTTAGCTTTTTCTGCTTCTTCTTTATGTTTATCGTTATTACTCATAATAACACTCCCTTAAAATGTATGATATTATTATATACCCAGGTAGTACTGACTTTTAAACTTATTTATACTTCTTGGGGCTGATTTTCGATTTATTTAAAGACATTTGAAAATGAAACAATTATAATGTTCAATGAGGTGAAGAACATGTCTATTAAGAAAAAAAGCTGGGAAGTTCATTTTAGCCGGATTATAGGTATATTCATTATCATAACGGGCCTACTGATATTATTTAATGCACCACGTATTAAAGATTATAATATTAAAGACTCTGCTAATATCCATATTCGTAATATTTGGGACTTTTTTGTAGCTTTTTTTGATGAGTTAGTAAGAATTTTAAATCACTATATAGGTGGTTTTCCAGTCATTTCGGCAATAATTATCTTGTTGTTTGGCATCTTTGTATTGTTAATAGCACGTACATTAAGAAGAACAACAAATTATGATTATGATATATCTATATTTTATATAGTTTTAACGATTATATTCATGATTATTATTTTAATGACAATGTTCCAAGTTTATAGCTATGCTTCATTTTTATTTATTATCCCATTTGCCATACATGTAGGCTATGTTGTATATAAAAGTGAACTTAATCCATTACATCGAAAAAAACATTACTTATGGATTATCATTTCATACGGAATGTGCTACTTTATTTCACAATTCGCTATGAATCATAATATTGATACAAAAAGCGTTAAACCGCTCGATGTAATGAGTGTGAATTTGTTCTTTATTTTATTATGGTGTTTTAGTCAGATGTCTGTATGGACGAGTCTTTATTTGAGACGATCATTACCAATTAGTGAAGAAGACATTGAAACTGTAAATGAAGAACGTTATTCAAGAGTTAAAAATAATCGATTAACTAGAAAAATATTTACTATGTCACAAGCTTTATACAGCAAATTAGAAGATATGAAGCAAGTTACTTTGGATAAGTTTAATTCTGAAGAGGTAAAAGAAAAAAGAAGAAAACGAAATGAAAAATGGAAAGAAATCATAAAAATTGAAGATGAAGATATACCTAAATGGATGAGAAGACCAAAATGGTTGAAAAAAAGTTATATAGAATGGATTTGTACATTCGTACTTTTCTTATTTACGATTATAGAATTTAACAATAGAAATGGCTTATTCTTATCAGGTGAATGGAGTCTATCTCAAATTCAATATGTATTTGAATGGGTAACATTATTTATAATGATGTTATTAATTATACTATATGCATACTTTAACTATACAACTAATGTTAAAAATACACATAATTTCGGAAAATTATTTGTGATATCAGCATTGTTCTTTGAAATTGCAACTACATTCTTTGTATCGGCACTTCAAACATCACAATTTTCCGTATTTATTACACCGATATCATTTTTATTAATGCTATTTGTTACACCAGCATTTATCATTCATTTGAAAAAATCATTTTAATTTGAAGGGCTTAAAGTCCTAATAATATAAAAGAGCTAGGGATACAAATCCTTAGCTCTTTTTGGGATGAGATTGGTCAAAAAACAAGAGTTGATGATATTGTTGTTGGATTTACTCCGACAATAATCCAATTAGACACACCTTTATTGGATTAACCACTTCAATAATCCAAGTAGACCACTTTTTATTGGATTAACTCCTTCAAAAATCCAAGTAGAGCACCTTTTGTTGGATTTACTAAGGCAATAATCCAAGTAGACCACTTTTTATTGGATTAACCACCTCAAAAATCCAAGTAGAGCACCTTTGTTGGATTAATTACTTCAAAAATCCAAGTAGAGCACCTTTTATTGGATTAACCACCTCAATAATCCAACTAGACACACCTTTATTGGATTAACAATTTGGAAGACAAAGTATTTTATAGATTATCAATTGGTACATTATTAGAAATTTATATAAGAGAAGTTGTAATAAGTAAATATTTTTATAGAATTAATTCTAAAAATGTATTGCACGGAATAATCTAATGATTTATACTAAATTTAGTAAGCGTTTACATACAAGGGGATCAAAACTTTCTGGGGGAAATTTTGATTAATAAAATTCGGTTAACAGAGTATTCTAAAGGGGGATACTCTGTTTTTTTGGTGTCTTTGGCTATTTTACGTTATAATATGTGAGACATTTCGAAAGGATGGCCAAAAACAATGAAACAAATTATGCTTAAAAATGGTAAAGAAGATAAATATTTTAGAGGATATCCATTAGTCGACAAAGATGACATTTTTGAAATGCCAAGTATGGATGAAGGTGAATTAGTAGCTTTAGTAGATGCTGGGAAAAACTTTATCGCTACTGCTTATTATGGTGAGCAAAACAAAGGTATAGGTTGGGTATTATCTTTAGATTCCACTGAAAAAATAGACCACAAGTTTTTCGTTAAGTTATTTAAACAAGCAATTCAAGAACGTGAATATTTTGAAAATGTAGATGGCATAAATGCTTATAGGTTATTTAATGCTGAAGGAGACGGAATTGGTGGATTAACAATTGATAACTACGATGGGCATTTGTTATTACAATGGTACTCAGTCGGTATTTATCGTTTGAAAGATAGAATTTTGCCAGCTATTCAAGAAGTTTTCGAATATAAATCTATCTTTGAAAAAAGGAGATTTAAAGGAATGGAAACATCTTCTGATTTCGTAGAAGGTGACGCTCCAGAATTTCCTTATGTAATTGAAGAGAATCATCTATTTTATAATGTGAATTTAGATGACGGACCAATGACTGGTATTTTCCTAGATCAAAAAGAAGTACGAAAAAAAATACGCGACCATTATAGCGAAGATAAAGATATACTGAACTTATTTAGTTACACTGGTGCATTTTCAGTTGCAGCAAGTGAAAATGCTAAAAGTACAACAAGTGTTGATTTGGCAAATCGAGCTAGAACATTAACTGAAGGAAACTTTGGATTAAACGCCATGGATTTAAATAATAACCATATATTTATTATGGATGTTTTTGATTACTTTAAATACGCTTTAAGACATGGTTTAAGCTATGATGTTATTGTCATTGATCCACCAAGTTTTGCTCGTAATAAGAAAAAGACTTTTAGTGTACAAAAAAACTATCCTGAACTAATTGAAGGTGCTGCTTCATTACTTAATGAAACAGGTACTTTAGTATTAAGTACAAATTCAAGTGCTTTTCCGCAAAAAGCATTTAAAAAAATGATAAATCAAACGTTGGATTCATTAGAGCTAGATTATACAATTTCCGATGTGATGGGGTTACCTAAAGACTTCAAAACGCACCCTCATTATAAACCAAGTAAGTACTTGAAAGTTGTTTTTGTACAGATAAATGGTTAAATTCTTCGAAAAAAGGGTATATTTTACTATTCATTAAATTAATAATGAACTGTGAGGAGAATGATTAAAATGGGAATTATAAACAAAATCACTTCAAAAGCTGGAAATAAAGCGTTAGGTATTGAAGAAATAAAAAAACGTTCTGAATTACCAACAACAGAAACTGAATTATTGGAACGAAGAAAAAGAGCTCAAGATCTCGTTCAAAAAAAATCATTAATGTCATCTGCAGCTAATGTTGTGCCGATACCTGGTTTAGGCGTAGGTATGGATATAAAATTAATGGGAGACATCATAGAAGATATTAATAAGATTTACGGATTGAGCCATAAGCAAGTCAATAAAATGCAAGATGATTTAAAACAAAAAGTTTTAACTTCAGCAGCTATGAAAGGTAGTCAATTCATAGGTCAAAAAGTAACGAATGCTATGGTTAAAGTATTTTTTAAATCGGTTGTAAAAAGAGAAGCTGCGAAGCAATCTAGATGGGTACCTCTTGTTGGACAAGCAGTAGCGGGTTCAATAAGTTACTATTTAATGAAAAAAATGGGCGAAGATCACATTAAAAAATGTGAGAAAGTCATAAATGATTTTTTACGTCCATCATAATTTATCCTGTGACTGTCAACAAGTCTTTAAGACGAGTTGGCAGTCTTTTTTTGTAAAACAAACAAATGTTTGTAAGGTGAAAATTTTGAACGAGAATGAAAGATTAATTTTAAATTTAATCAAAGAAAACCCGTTTATTTCTCAACAAGAATTGTCAGAGAAAGTTGGCTTATCAAGGCCAGCAGTTGCAAATATCATTTCTGGCTTAGTTAAGAAGGAATATGTTCAAGGGAAAGCTTACGTCTTAAACGAACAAAATCCAATTGTTTGTATAGGTGGCGCTAACATTGATCGTAAATTCCATATTACTGAGCAATTAATTCAAGGTACTTCTAATCCTGTAACATCAGAAACGTCAATAGGTGGTGTTGCAAGAAACGTCGCTGAAAATCTAGGACGTATAGGTGAAGACGTATTGTTGTTAACAACTGCTGGAAATGATGCAGAATGGCAACATATTTCTGATTTGTCATCTCCATTTATGAATGTTGATTATGTTGAAAATATTTCGAGTGAAGCAACAGGTAGTTATACAGCTTTGTTAGATCAAAATGGCGACATGACTTTAGGTCTAGCTGATATGTCTGTATATGATAAAATCACACCTGAATTTATGATAAAAAACACATATTTGCTTAATAAAGCTAAATGTATGATTGTTGATTTAAATTGTCCGAGAGAAACATTAGAATTTCTATGTGCTTATGCTGAAAAGAAAGGTATCAAACTTATCATCATTGCTGTTTCAGGGCCGAAAATGAACCATTTACCACATAATTTACATGCAGTAGATTGGATTATTATGAATAAAGATGAAGTAGAAGCTTATGTTGGTAAAAAAGCAGAAACTGATGAACAGTTAAAATCTTATATTTCTGAAATTAGCAAACAAGGTGCAAAAAATATCATTGTCACTTCTGGTAAAGAACAAATCTTTTATGAAGGACAGGAAGGTATTTTAGAATTTAGTGTAACACCAGTTAAACAAGTAGTAGATGTAACTGGGGCAGGAGATGCATTTACATCAGCTTTGATTTACGGTTGGCTTAAGTCCTATGACATAGAACAAATTGTTAAACTTGCTAAAGCAAATGCAGCAAAAACTATTCAAACACCATTTACAGTTAGACAAGATTTACATGAGAAACAACTTATAAAAGACATGGAGGAATTATAATGGAAAACTATATTCAATTTTCAGAAGAAGTAGAACAAGCTAAAAAGGAAGGTAAAGCAATTATTGCTTTAGAATCTACAATTATTTCACACGGCATGCCTTATCCTCAAAACGTGGACATGGCTAAAAAGGTTGAACAAATTGTAAGAGATAATGGCGGTGTACCAGCAACAATCGCTATTATAGACGGCACTATTAAAGTCGGTTTAAATGATGAAGAATTAGAATTACTAGCAAGTGCTGATGACGTAGCAAAAGTATCAAGAAGAGACATTGCTGAAATACTTGCAACTAAGAGAATTGGTGCAACGACTGTTGCTTCAACTATGATTTGTGCACAATTAGCTGACATCCAATTCTTCGTAACAGGTGGTATTGGTGGGGTTCATAAAGGTGCTGAACAAACGATGGATATTTCAGCTGACTTAGATGAACTATCAAAAACGAAAGTAGCAGTAGTTTGTGCAGGTGCTAAATCTATCTTAGACTTAGATAAAACTTTAGAGTACTTAGAAACTAAAGGTGTACCTGTAGTTGGTTATCAAACAGATGAATTACCAGCATTCTTTACTCGTGAAAGTGGATTGAAATTAAACACGAGAATTGATGACGTAAAAACAATTGCTAAATTAGCTGAAGTTCAATGGGATTTAGGCTTAGATTCAGGCATTGTTATAGCAAATCCGGTACCAGAAGAAGATCAATTAGAACCATCATTTATTAATGGAATCATTGATAATGCAGTTAAAAAAGCAGAAGAACAAGGTATTCATGGTAAAGACTCAACGCCATTCTTATTAGGAGAAATTGTTAAACAATCTGAAGGTAAATCTTTAGAAACGAATATTAAACTGGTTTATCATAATGCAAAAATTGGTACACAAATTGCAGTTGAATATGCAAACTTGTCAGATTAATAATAAATGCACCAAAATGTTGCATACTTATGTAATTTGATTGAATTGTATCTATTTTTTTGATATTCTTTATTCGTATAGATAAAATTTGATTTTATACAAATTAAATAATGGCTTTAGAAGGAGACAATAAAATGGAACAAAAATCTTACGTAATTATTGACGAAACGGGTATTCATGCAAGACCAGCTACTATGTTAGTTCAAACTGCATCTAAATTTGATTCAGATGTTCAATTAGAATATAACGCTAAAAAAGTTAACTTAAAATCAATCATGGGTGTAATGAGCCTTGGTGTTGGTAAAGACGCTGAAATTACTATCTACGCTGAGGGTAGTGATGAGAAAGAAGCGATCGAAGCTATTACAGACGTATTATCTAAAGAAGGTTTAACAAAATAATGTCTGAAATATTAAAAGGTATAGCTGCATCTGATGGTGTAGCTATTAGTAAAGCTTATTTACTAGTTGAACCTGATTTATCATTTTCAAGTGAAAATATCAGCGATGTAGACGGCGAAGTTGAAAAGTTTAAAGCTGCTGTGAATCAATCAAAAGTTGAACTAACTCAAATTCGTAATAATGCTGAAAAGCAACTTGGTGCTGATAAAGCTGCAATTTTCGATGCACATTTATTAGTGTTAGAAGATCCAGAGTTATTAAATCCAATTGAAGAAAATATACGCAATAATAAAGTGAACGCTCCAACTGCATTACAAGAAGTATCTAATAATTTCATTAGTATTTTTGAAAATATGGATAATGAGTACATGAAAGAGCGCGCTGCAGATATACGAGACGTATCTAAACGTATATTAGCTCATATTTTAGGAGTAGAATTACCAAATCCTAGTATGATTAATGAAAGCGTTATTATTGTAGGGGAAGATTTAACACCATCTGATACAGCACAACTTAACAAAGAGTTTGTTAAAGGTTTTGCTACAAATATTGGTGGAAGAACTTCACACTCTGCAATTATGAGTCGTTCTTTAGAAATACCTGCAGTAGTAGGTACAAAAGATATAACTGACCGTGTTAAACATGGTGATAGCTTAATCATTGACGGATTAACTGGAGACGTAATCATTGATCCTAGCGAAGATGAAGTTCTTGCTTATGAACAAAAGCAAAAAGACTTTTTTGCTGAAAAACAAGAGCTTGCTAAGCTAGTAAATGATGATTCAGTTTCTAAAGATGGTGTTCATGTTGAACTTGCTGCTAATATTGGAACACCGAATGATTTAGAAGGTGTTAAAAATAACGGTGCACAAGGTATCGGCTTATATCGTACTGAATTCTTATACATGGGAAGAGACAATATGCCTTCAGAAGATGAACAATTTGAAGCATATAGCAAAGTATTAAAAGAAATGGATGGCAAACGTGTTGTCGTACGTACTTTAGACATTGGTGGAGATAAAGAATTATCTTATTTAAACTTGCCTAAAGAAATGAATCCATTCTTAGGATACAGAGCTATTCGCCTATGTTTAGATCAAACAGATATCTTTAGAACACAATTAAGAGCATTATTACGTGCATCTGAATATGGAAAGTTAAACATCATGTTCCCAATGATTGCAACTATCCAAGAATTCAGAGATGCTAAAGCAATCTTACTTGAAGAGAAAGAAAAATTAGTTTCTGAAGGTGTTAAAGTTGATGATGATATCGAAGTAGGTATCATGGTAGAAATACCAGCAACTGCAGCATTAGCTGACATCTTTGCTAAAGAAGTAGATTTCTTTAGTATCGGAACTAATGATTTAATTCAATATACTATGGCTGCTGACCGTATGTCAGAACGCGTTTCGTATTTATACCAACCATATAACCCTGCAATTCTTCGCTTAATTAAGCAAGTAATTGAAGCTTCACATAAAGAAGGTAAATGGACTGGTATGTGTGGTGAAATGGCTGGCGATAACACAGCTGTTCCATTATTACTTGGATTAGGTCTAGATGAGTTCTCTATGAGCGCAACAAGTATCTTAAAAGCTAGAAAACAAATAAAAGAATTAGACCAAAAAGAAATGCAAGAATTAGCTAATCGAGCTATTAACTGTGCGACTTCTGAAGAAGTTGTAGAATTAGTTAATGAATTAGCATAAATTGAGTTTAATTTTATATATAAAGAGGGATTTCTTAATTATTAAGAAATCCCTCTTTTTTATAAAAATTATTTACCTTTTAAATAAAATATAGCAATTTCAGGATTGCAAAATACTCTAATCGGTAACCTAGTCATACCAATCCCTTTATTAACATAAAGATATTGCCTATGTCTAATTTGATATAGACCTTTCTTGTATTTCTTACCGAGTGCAGGTGTATGCAACGCACCGAATACAGGAAGTCGTATTTGTCCACCATGGGTGTGGCCAGATAAAACGAGATTTATATTTGGGTTGAGTAATCGAACTTTATCAGGTTCATGCATTAAGCAAACTCTAAAATCAATATAATCATCTTTGTCATAAAATGAGTTACTAAAATTTGGTTGACCGAAACATAAATCATCAATGCCGTAAATAGAAAGATTGCCAGCACAGGTTTTGACTACTTGTGTTTCATTTAATAAAACATTAAACCCTGAAAGTTTCATGATTTTTATAACAGTACTGATACTATTGGAACCATAGTCATGGTTTCCTGGAACAAAAAATTTGCCATATTTTGATTTAAGGGTTATGAATAAAGGTATAACTAGATAAGGGTCAAATTTAATTTTGCCGATATCATCAAAGCAATCACCAGTTAAACATATGATATCAGGTTGCATATTATTAATTTTGATCACAAGTTGGTGTAATGATTCTAAGCCAGAGTAATAACCAATATGCAAATCTGTTATATGGACAATTTTTAAGTTAGATTTGAGTTCAGTGTAAAATGTGTGCTTGAGCGTTACTATATCAGAAGAAGGGAAATTTATTTTCATTGTGTTATACCTAGTGCTTTATTAAATGATTCAATATCTACTTGGTAGAATACTTTATCATCAATTAAAACAGTTGGAGTCGAAAAACTATCTAAGTCGATAAGTTCTGATTTGAATTTTGAGTTTTTAATATTTTTTTCTGTATAGTCAATTTCATTTTGATCAAAGTACTGTTTTACAAATTGACAAGGTGGGCATTGATCTTGTGTATAAATTATGACGTTTTTCATTGAATTCACCTCTACTTTATATAGTCATATTATAATGATTTGTTAGCTTATTCAACGGATTAGCATAATGATGACATGAATTTGTCACGATTTGTTAAAACTTTTAGATTTTATTAAGTAATAATTTGTTGTATAATGAATTTAAATTGTGATATAAATCACATACGTTGAATGGAGGAATATTATGGATGCAGTAGTTGTAAGTCGTTTACTAACTGCAATGACATTAGGTTTTCATATTATATTTGCAACGATAGGTGTAGGTATACCGCTAATGTTTGCTATCGCAGAATTCATAGGGATTAAGAAAAATAATCCTATGTATATTGCAATGGCTAAACGATGGTCAAAAGGTTACACAATAACTGTAGCAGTCGGTGTAGTTACGGGAACAATTATCGGGCTACAATTATCATTATTATGGCCATCATTTATGCAGTTAGGTGGACAAGTTATTGCCCTTCCATTATTTATGGAAACATTTGCATTTTTCTTTGAAGCAATTTTCTTAAGTATTTATTTGTACACTTGGGATAGATTTAAAGGAAGATGGACACACTTTTTAATTAACTTACCAGTTATTATAGGTGGTACATTCTCAGCGTTTTTCATTACATCAGTGAACTCTTTCATGAATACGCCTGGAGGATTTGATTTTATCAACGGTAAATTGATGAATATTGATCCAGTTGCAGCTATGTTTAACGCTTCATTTGGAGTACGTTCATTTCACGTTGTAGCAACAGCGTTTATGACTGCCGCATTTATTTTAGCAAGTATAGCAGCTTATAGACTTATTAAAAATAAATTCATCGATGATAGAGAATATCATAAAAAAGCACTTAAATTAACAATGATAGTTGGTTTGGTTGCGAGTTTATTATCAATGCTTGCAGGGGATTTATCAGCTAAATTTTTACATGATGAACAACCTGAAAAATTAGCAGCTATGGAATGGCACTTTGAAAGTGAATCCAAGGCCGATTTAGTATTATTTGGTTATGTAGATGAGAAGAGCCAAGAAGTTAAAGGCGCTATTAAAATTCCTGGTGCTTTAAGTTTCTTATCTGATAATAACTTTAATACAGAAGTGAAAGGTTTAAATGACTTTAAGAGTGATGAAACACCACCACTCATTATACATTACTTCTTTGACTTAATGGTATTCTTTGGAGTTTATTGTTTTGTTGTATCAGCACTGTTTGTTGTTTTAAAATGGACGAAAAAATGGTCGCAATTTAACAAACCATTATTATACTTAACTGTGCTAACTGGACCATTAGCAATGCTAGCGATTGAATGTGGATGGTTCTTAGCAGAAATGGGTAGACAACCATGGATTTTAAGGGGCTATTTAAAAGTGGCACAAGCTGCTACAAACGCTGATGGTTTAAGTCTAGTGTTTATTGCTTTTGCTATACTTTATTTAGTACTCGGTATTTCATCAAGTTATGTATTAATCAGAATGTTTAGTCACAGTAAAGCAACAGATGATGTAAATAAAGTTATAGAAAGAAGGGGTGAAGTATAATGGATTATCAACACATAGGTGTCACAGTACTTTGGCTCTTCTTATATGGCTACATTGTTATCGGTGCAATTGATTTCGGGGCAGGATTCTTTTCTTTCCATGCGAAATTAACTAAACAAGATCATATTATAAATGGATTGATCTCCAGATATTTAAACCCTGTTTGGGAAGTTACAAATGTATTCTTTGTATTCTTCTTTGTAGGAATCGTTGGATTCTTCCCAGATTCAGCTTACTACTTTGGTTCAACATTATTGATACCAGGAAGTATAGCTCTAATATTATTAACAATTCGTGGTAGTTTCTACGCATTTGAAAACTACGGACAAGATAGTAAATTATCATGGTTGTTCTTGTATGGTGCTACTGGTTTGCTTATTCCGGCATCATTATCGACAATTTTAACAATTGCTGAAGGTGGATATATTAAAGAAACATCAAGTGGTGTTCACTTAGAATGGATGACTTTATTATTAAGTCCTTATGCTTGGGCAGTAGTGTTCTTAGCTATTATCTCAGTACTCTATATCTCATCAGGTTTCTTAACGTACTATGCTAATAAAGCTAAAGATACTGAAGCTTATCATTTATTAAGACAATGGTTCTTAATTTGGGCACTTCCAATGATTATTATTTGTCAGTTTGTTTTCTTATCATTAAGACAACATAATGAAAGACACTTTACCAACGCGATTGAAAATTATTGGTGGTTATTTGCTTTAAGTATGGTATTCTTCATTATTGCTGTAGTATTGATATATCTTAAAAAGGCGCATGGTTTTGCATTTACGATGATTCTGTTACAATTCGGAACAGCATTCTTTGGATATGGCTTAAGTAAATTACCTTATATACTTGAACCATATATTAATATTGATAAAGCTGTCGTAAATGAACAAATGGCGCTTATGTTAGTCATAGCATTTATTTTAGGTTTACTTTTACTAGTTCCATCGCTTATATTATTATTAAGATTGTTTATCTTTGATGCAGATTACGTTAAAGGTAAAAAATAATTTCAGGATAAGTATGGAGGCGTATCATGAGTAAAGAATATGTAGTAATTGGCTTAGGGCGTTTTGGTGGTAGTATTGTTAGAGAATTAAACGCGCTAGATATGGATGTAATGGCCATTGACTCAGATGAAGCTAGAGTGAATGAATTTAGTGATATTGCCACACATGCTGTTATAGCAGATACAACTGACGAAGCGGTTATGAAAAGTTTAGGTATACGTAACTTTGATCATGTCATTGTAGCGATAGGTGAGAATATACAGGCAAGTACTTTAACAACGTTAATTCTTAAAGAGTTGGGCGTAAAGAAAGTAACAGCTAAAGCTCAAAATGATTATCATGCGAAAATTTTGAATAAAATTGGTGCAGATACCGTAGTACATCCAGAAAGAGATATGGGTAGAAGAATTGCACATAACGTTGCAAGCGCATCTGTATTAGATTATTTAGAGTTATCGGATGAATATTCAATTGTTGAAATAAAAGCAGGAGAAAAGCTTGCAGGTAATTCTATACTGGAATTGGATGTCCGAGCTAATTACGGCATTAATATAATAGCTGTAAAAAGAGGTAAAGACATTATTGTAGCACCAGATCCAAATGAAAGTATTGAATTTAATGATATTTTAATTGTTATCGGACACGACAATGATTTAAATCGTTTTGAAAAGAAATTAGTAAATGAATAATACAAAATAAGGGAGTGGGACAGAAATCTCATTTTATTAAAAAGATTTCGTAGTCCCACCCCGGCAAGGGTGACTAGGTATGAAAAAAGCTTGTTATAAGCGCATTTTCATACCAGTCATCTACTGCCAATACAAAAATAAGAGCCTAGGACATAAATAATTATCCTAGGCTCTTATTTTTAAATTTTACCCTAAACACATATGATACATTACTCTAACGAGCAAGAAATTTGAGACAAGCTCGTTACATTTTCTAACGAGCTAGTGAATATAAACAAGCACGTTAGCGCGATATTATTGAATATGTCCATATAATTGTGTAATAAAAAAAGAGCCAAATATAGCTCACTTTAGTACAATGTAATCGACTAAGAAAATATTGTAGAGGTG
>NZ_JAJNHQ010000013.1:0-73836 GCF_022386845.1 Mammaliicoccus sp. C-M13
TCAAACAGATTTATTTTGTTAATACATTCTAAAAAACCAATGGTTGATTACTTCTAAAGATATTACACATAAATATGGACTTGACTTAAAAGCGTGTCTATTTGGATTAATGAGGAAGAAAATCCAATAAAAGCGTGTCTATTTGGATTAATGAGTTAGAAAATCCAATAAAGGTGTGGTTAGTTGGATTAATGAGTTAGAAAATCCAATAAAGGTGTGGTTAGTTGGATTAATGAGTTAGAAAATCCAATAAAAGCGTGTCTATTTGGATTAATGAGGAAGAAAATCCAATAACAGGGTATTTATTTGGATTAACGAGGTAGAAAATCCAATAACGATGGCTGCACTTCATAAAAAAGCACCTATGTATACGTCGTACTTAATTTTAATCCAATAACAGTATATAAAAATAGCAGTGAAGAATTCCTATAATAATAGGGTTTTCTTCACTGCTTTTATTTATCTATATTTAATCTAATTTCTCGTAATCAATAGGTATCCATAATTGTACTTTAGTACTTTCTTGATCAAAGTTAACATCTAGTGGGTATACTTCAACATAAAAGTCATCATGTAAATAAGGCATTTTTAATTGCCATTGATTTTCAATATGGTGCCATGCTTCACTTACGACGAAATCCAATTCGCCTTGTAAATTAAAAGTAGCAAAATGATGACTAGGTAAGTAATAGTTATCTAAATGCCCTGGATAACGATCACTTGGTACACCGACGAAAACTTCTAAACCATCTAGAAGTGGTCTTCGTATAATAAAAAGTTGATTTGGTTTAACGTCATTATACCTAATAAAATCTTCGACATATTTATTTTCAATTAACATTTCCAATAAATCCGGTACAAGAAAATGGTTATCTAATTCGCTTGCTTGATAATGATAATTTTTACCTACTAAATTTAAATCGTCTTTATATTGTAAAGTATAATTTAAAGGTTCTGTTTCAGTAGCTGTAAGTTTGATAGAGACTCGATTTTTAATTTTAAGCATAGATTGATGTGTCTTTGTTTGTAGTGGGCTGATACCGTGATAAGCATTATAATCATGTGCAAAAGAGTTTGCATCACGATAACCATATTTCATAGCTATATCTAATATCCTTGTGTGTCCACTTAAAATATCCTTGGCCGCTTCGGTCATTCTTCTTGCTGATTGATATTCTAAAGGCGTCATACCTACTATCATAGTAAAAGTTTGGTTTATATGAAAAGGGGATTTATCTACATAATCGCTTAAAGTTTGTAAACTAATATCACTTAACAAATGGTCTTCTATGTAAACAATCACTCTTTGTAAATCTTTAATTACTTCCAAAGTTCAGTCACTCCTGTGGGTAGAAAGATTAATTTATATCGTCCCACCATTTAAATCCATCGACTGACAACAATAATTGACTCTTAATTGGGCCATTTGTGCCAGCTCTATAATTAGGGAATGGGGCTTTATCATTGTCCCATACATTTTGTATTACATCCACATATTTCCATGTAGCTTTTAATTCTTCCCAATGCGTAAAGTTTGTTGCATCACCTTTTAAGCAGTCAAAAATTAAATTCTCATAAGCATCAACTGTGTTCATTTTATCTTGAGCACTCATCGAATAAGAAAGTTGAACAGGTTCTGTTTCAATACCTTGAACTTGTTTTTTAGCATTTAAGTGTAATGATAAACCTTCATTTGGTTGAATGTTAATAACAAGTAAATTAGATTCAAGTTGTGAATCTCTTTGATAATATAAATTCATTGGGACTTCTTTAAATTCTACTACAACTTGTATTCCTTTTTTCTTCATACGTTTACCTGTTCTTATGAAGAATGGTACACCAGCCCATCTGAAATTATCAATTAGTAATTTACCGGCTACAAATGTAGGGGTATTTGAATCATCGGCTACTTTATCTTCTTCGCGATAACTCTTAACTTGTTCTCCGTCTATTTGTCCTCTATCATATTGTCCACGAACAAAGTTTTGCTTAACTTCTGATTCGTCTAAAGGTCTAATAGAGCGAAGGACTTTAACTTTTTCATTTCTGACATCTTCACTATTTAAACTGATAGGGGGTTCCATTGCTAGTAAAGCAACCATTTGTAACATATGGTTTTGGAACATATCTTTTAATGCACCACTGTCTTCATAATATCCACCGCGATCTTCAACGCCGAGTATTTCAGATGAAGTAACTTGAATATTTGATATATATTTATTATTCCACAATGGTTCGAACATCGCATTAGCGAATCTTAAAACTTCTATGTTTTGAACCATATCTTTACCTAAGTAATGGTCGATTCTATATATTTCTTCTTCTTTGAATGAACGTCTTATTTGTTCATTTAAATCTTCAGCAGATGCTAAATCATTACCAAACGGTTTTTCAATGATAAGTCTTTTGAATCCATCTGTTTCTGTTAAACCTGAAGATTTTAGGAAATCTGTAACTGTTCCAAAGAATTGAGGTGCCATTGCTAAGTAAAACAAACGATTTCCTTGTAGTTCATATTTTGAATCTAGGTCATTCGCAAATTCTAAAAGCTCTTGATAACTTGTAGCATCATTAACATCATGGGACTGATAAAATACATGCTCCATAAATTCATCTAATTTGTTTGTGTCTTGAACATGCTTTTGAACAGAAGCTTTAATCTCTGATCTGAACTTTTCATTAGACCAATCTCTACGACCAACACCTATGATTGCAATATGCTCGTCTAGTTGATTTTGTTGATATAAATGAAAAATAGATGGGAAAAGTTTACGGTGACTTAAGTCGCCAGTCGCCCCAAATATTGTAATTAAACATGGTATATTTTTAGTTTCAGTTGCCAATTTGATTACCTCGATTCTCTGACTTTTTTATCTTTATGCAATATCATTTATTATAACATGATACTTCTTGATATTCTTCAATTTGAACTATCAAAATTATAATTGAAATATTACTATACATATTAGTATACTCGAAATTATTTTTTTATAAATATAAATTTAAAAGACGTGTTATAATAATGTCGTTAGGAGGAAGACGATGGAGATTACATTTTTAGGTACAAGTGCTGGTTTACCGACCAAAGAGAGAAATACGCAATCTATTGCCTTTAATTGCCTACCTCAAGAAAATAAAATATGGCTATTTGATGTTGGCGAAGCTACACAACATAGAATATTACATACAGGTATTAAGCTAGGTAAAGTGAGTCATATTTTTATTACACATTTACATGGAGATCATATATTTGGTCTGCCTGGACTATTAACAAGTCGATCTTTCCAAGGTGGAAAAGATAAACCTCTTACGATAGTAGGTCCTAAAGGAATATCTAAATTTATAAATACAGTATTAGAAATTTCTCAATCCCACTTAAATTATCAAATAACGATTAATGAATTTAATACTGATACAGATTTAAACGTCGATGGTTTTCACATAAAAGCTTTACCATTGAAACATGGCATTTTATCAGTCGGATATAGAATTACCGCTCCAGATATAGAAGGTAAGCTAGACGTTAATAAATTGAAAGAACTTGGTATGGAGCCTGGTCCGTTATATCAAGAGGTTAAAGCTAATGAAACCTTTATTTATAACAACCAAACTTATCAGTCTAAAGATTTTAAAGGGCCAAAGAAAAAAGGTAAAGTCATCACAATTTTTGGTGATACGATGCCATGTGAAAATGAATTGATTTTAGCGAAAGATGCAGATGTTATTGTTCATGAAACAACATATATAGAAGGTGATAAGAATCTAGCTAATGATTATTATCATAGCCACATAGATGACGTCTTATCTTTAATGACCGAAGCTAATGTAAAAAGAGCATTGTTCACACATTTATCAAATAGATATGAGATAGAAGAAATCGAAGAAATCGAAGAAGAAATTAACAAAATAACACACCATAAATTTAACTTTGTTAATGACTATGAAACATATCAAGTATAAGCTCTCACGCACATAAAATAATTAAAAACGCCAATTCGTTAGTTAAGTTATGAACTAACGAATTGGCGTTTTTTAAAGTATTATCACTTTAAGATTTATCTTCATCTGCTTCAGCTAATTCTATACTTCTTTTTACAGCAGCATTTAAACAATCAGTGAAAATTGCTTCTATATCGTGATTGCTCAAAGCATTTAATCCTGCTTGTGTCGTTCCACCTTTAGATGTAATGTTTTTACGCAATTGATCCATTTTTAAGTCAGAGCGTTCTATCATTTTACCAGTACCGATGATAAGTTCTTTTATAGATTCTTCTACTTGAGACTGTTCGATACCAAGCTTAGTTCCTGCGTTAACATATTGTTCAAATACGTGATATAAAAATGCGGGGCCGCTACCAGTAATCGCTGTTACTTGGTGTAAATGATCTTCTTTTACTTCTAAAGCAGTTCCAAATGCTTCAATTAACGTTAAAACTTCTTGTTTAGAAGTAGGGCCGAAGTTTGAAGAGAAACTAATACCTGTTACTGAATGACCAACATGAGCATTCGTGTTCGGCATAATTCTAGCGATAGGATTATCATTTTGTAAATGTTCTTTAATATAATTTATAGGTAACCCTGCCATGATAGAGATAAATTTGTTATCTGCATTAATATGAGGTCTAATACGCTCAGCTAATTTTAGAAAGTCATAAGGTTTAGTACTTAAGAAAACATAATCAGCATCTTTTAATAACTCGGCGTCATCATAACTGTAACTGACACCTAATGAATTATGATAGTCTTCTAAAGCTCCTTGATTTGATTTATTTGTTAAAAAAATATTCTCCGGCTCAATTGATTTACTGTTAACAATACCAGTAAAAATTGCGTTAGCCATGTTGCCTGAACCATAAAAAACAATTTTCATTATTAATCACTCACTTCCGTAGGATTTCATTTTCATTATAAAGTAATTAATTTTTATGTCAAAAATGATTCGGTATATATTAATCAATTACTAGAAGGTGTGTTACCATTTATAATAATACATATAAAAAGGTGATAACTATGATAGGTAAACATTTTATTGTAACGGGTGCTACAGGTTCATTAGGAGAAAGTCTAATTCATTATTTAAATTTATACGGCGCAAAAGCTACAATAATAGTTCGTAATAAAGAAAAAGCTCAAATTTTACAAAATAAATATAATAATATTGAAGATACAATCATATTAGATTTAAATAATTCAAATGAAATTATTAATATGGGTAGTTTAAATCATAAATACGATGGCATCATAAATAATGCCGGATTAGGTTATTTTAAATCTAATGATAATCATAGTTTTGAAGATATTATGGCTATATACAACACGAACTTGGTCAACCTAATTTTATTACAAAACATATTGTTGCCAAACATGAAAAGAGGGGCATCAATTGTAAATATTGCGTCTATTTCAGGAAAAGTAACAACGCCGTATGCAAGCCATTACGCCGCTTCTAAAGCAGGTTTAATAAACTTTTCAAACGCCTTAAGATTAGAAAGACCAGATTTACATGTCTTAACGGTAAATCCAGGCCCATTTAAATCGTCATTTCATTTAAAAGCTGATCCATCTGGTTCATACAATGAATCTACTGAATTTCTACAATTGGATATTGATGTTTTAGCAAACCAAATTATTAAAGGTATGATTAATAAAACGATAGAAATAAATGAACCTAAGTGGATGGATATTGGACTTAGATTTTATCAGTTAGCGCCAAGAACAATAGAAAAAATATTTAAAAAAGTTTTTTTAAGTAAGATGTAATAGGTTTTTATAATGAAAACGCCCCATCCGAGAAGTAAAACTAACGGATGAGGCGTTTTATTTTAATAAGAGATATACGTTCATAAGCTAGATTATTAGTTTAAATGATTTGTATATTCTAAGTTCTTAACAATTGATCTTGCATGGTTAATTTGGTCTTCTGAAAGACTTTCATTGTAATGTTGCATATTTGTAATAAGTTGTTCTTTAGAGCTTGCACCTGTGATAATAGAACCTAATGCTTCGAATGATTTTAAATAGTTAAAAGTAACAGCTGAAAGATTATCAAATTCTTCTGCTAACTTTGTTACTGTTTCTGTTAAATCATCTGCATTATATTCTAATAAACCATCTTTGAATTTATTTTCTAAAACTTTATTATATTTATCAGTCAATAAACCTTTAGAAACAGGTCCTCTAGCTAATATTTTAATATCTTTATCGTTGATTCTTTCTGTCAGAGCTTCTGGTCTATTATCTAGAAGGCTAAATTGCATCATAATTGTTTCGATATTACTATTTTCTAAATAATAATCAATGACGTTTGGTCGAATAGAAGAAATACCATATGCTCTTATTAATCCTTGTTCTTTTAACCTTTCAAACGCTTCAATAGTTTCATCTTTGTTATCTTCTATTGTACCGCCGTGTAACATATATAAATCCAACTGTTCTACGTCTAGGCGTTGCAATGTATCTTTAATGCCTTTCATTATATGCTCTTTAGAAGGGTCCCAATGATGTTCTTTTGTTTCTTTATCAAAATGATTACCTACTTTTGAGCCGATAACAATATCACTGTTATTTTGATATTTTTTCAGCAAACTACCAACTATTTTTTCATTTTCACCATAATCGTATAAATCTGCTGTATCAAAATAAGTTATTCCTTGGTTAATTGCTTCGTCAATAATTGTTTCAGCATGTTCAACATCTGTACCTAAACTCATACAACCTAAGCCAACTTCTGATATTTCTATACCACTTTTTAAAGTATTTTTTTGCATATTGAAGCTCCTTTCGCTACACTTTATATATTAAGTTTATCAGATTAATTATTTAAATGAAAAGAGGCACGCTCGAATGAAGTTAACAGAAGATACAATTAGTAAAGAATTAATTTACGAAGGTAAGATTTTTAAAGTAGAAAAACATGAAATCAAATTACCTAATGGTGAAACGAGCTCAAGAGATGTTGTCTTACATAATGGAGCTGTAGCTGTGTTAGCTATAACACCTGAAAAAGAAGTATTAGTCGTAGAACAATTTAGAAAAGCAATGGAAAAAGTTTTAATAGAAATTCCAGCTGGTAAATTGGAGATTGGTGAAGAAAGAAAAAGTGCTGCATTAAGAGAATTAGAAGAAGAAACTGGTTATATTGCAGAAGACTTAGAATTAATAGGTGAAGTATACGGAAGCCCTGGATTCTGTAATGAGAAAATAAGCATCTATTTAGCTGATAATTTATCTGAAGGAAAAATGAAGTTAGATGAAGATGAATTTCTAGATATTAAAAAATATACAATTGAAGAAGTTAAAAATTTATTGTTATCTCAAAAAATTGAAGATGCAAAAACAATGATTGCGTTTCAATATTTATTATTAAATTATAATCATTCTAAATAATACAAAGTTTTCGCTTGCTTTTTTATAAAATTATTGGTAATTTAGTATACGAAATGTTTCTAATTGATAATGATTTTATTTAAGAAAGTAGGTGTCACCGTGGAAGAACGTATTCAACGTGTAAAAGAGCAATTACACAAAGCTTCCTATAAATTAACGCCACAACGAGAAGCAACTGTTAGAGTATTACTTGAGAATGAATCTGATCATTTAAGCGCAGAAGACGTTTATCTTAAAGTAAAAGATAAAGCGCCTGAAATAGGTTTAGCTACTGTTTACCGCACACTTGAATTATTAGCAGAATTAAAAGTAGTCGACAAAATTAATTTTGGGGACGGGGTAGCAAGATTTGATTTAAGGAAAGAAGGAGCGAAGCATTTCCATCATCACATGGTATGTATGGAATGTGGAGCAGTTGATGAAATTGAAGAAGATTTATTAGAAGATGTAGAAAAACGTGTAGAGAAAGAATTCGACTTTAAAATTTTAGATCATAGATTAACTTTTCATGGTATTTGCCATAGATGTAAAAAAGATTAATCTTTTAAGCTGACGTTACTAAAAGGTGTTTAACACAAATTTTAGTGATGTCTTTTTTTATGGTAAAATAAGTTCAACAATGAGGTGAATACATGGAGCAAATTATCAATGAATTTATAGATTTTATTAGATTAGAAAAAGGATTAAGCCAAAATACGATACAATCTTATAATCGTGATTTGTCACAGTATAATGAATATTTGAATGAACATAAAATTAGTCATATAGATAATATAGATCGTATCGTCATACAAAAATATTTCGCGGAATTAAAGAAAGATGGAAAGTCTTCAAAAACAATTGCGAGATTAGCTGCGACAATAAGAAGCTTCCATCAATTCGCAATTAGAGAAAAATACGCAGTAAAAGATCCAACGATATTAATAGAGACCCCAAAATATGAACAAAAATTGCCTGATGTGTTAAGTGAAGAAGAAGTGAATCAACTGCTAACATTTAGTCATATAACAAATGCTAGAGATGAGAGAGATAGAGTAATGTTAGAACTGCTCTATGGTACGGGGGTCAGAGTAACAGAATTAATAGAATTAAAAGTTGAAGATGTTAACCTTACAATGGGCTTTATACGTGTATTTGGTAAAGGAAATAAAGAAAGAATTGTTCCGCTTGGTAAGCATTTAATGGAATTATTGCGTGTTTACATCCAAGAAGTAAGACCTAACCTTTTGAAAAAACAAGTTACAGATATTTTATTTTTAAATGCACGCGGAACTCAATTAACAAGACAAGGTTTTTGGAAAATACTTAAAAAAATTGGACTAGAGAAAGGTATTACTAAAACTTTAACACCACATACATTACGCCACTCATTTGCTACACATTTATTAGAAAACGGTGCAGATTTAAGAGCGGTTCAAGAAATGTTGGGTCATTCAGACATATCTACTACGCAACTTTACACACACATTTCTAAAAAGCAAATACGAGACATGTATTTAAATTATCACCCAAGAGCTAAAAAGGAGAATGAAAATTGAGTAAACAAAATAAAAATAATGAATCTAATAAGTACATAACACTTATTATTTTAGTTGCCTTTATTCTTATATGGGGGAGCGTATACTGGTTATTTATCGTTTAGCATGTCGATTTTCATATGCTAAATTACGACTATTAATAACTTCTGTACGATCTCTTAATAAATGATAGTGTTTAATATAATCTGATATTTGCTCATCATAATTAAATGTAAAATCATCATATGCACTTTCTAGCGCTTGATAACAAGCAGAAGTTAGAGGCAATTGTATATTTTGATATGATTTGTTTTGTTGGATGCGCAATATTTGAGAATTAACAACCGATATATATTGTGTTTTTTCTATTCCTAAATGATCGAATTGGTCATTTAGTTCTGCTATTTGTAAAGATTTTTGGTAAGTTTTAAGTGCACCTTTAACATTTCCGCGGCGATAATGGTAACAAGCCGTTGAAAATAATATTAAACTTACGATTGGGTCATTTTTACTAAATTTATCTTGTTCTTTCCAGTGTTCTTCTAAAATATCGTGACACTCAAAATAATGTCTTAACACATGGAAATGATAATGAAATTCCATAATATTTGTTTCCATCATAAATCCCTCACAGCATAGAATCTTTATACGTAATCATGTTATAATAATTTTTAGGTTTATGCACGTAAAAGGAATAGAAAAGAGGAAGTCTTAAATGTATGAAGTAAAACTCGATGCCTTTGAAGGTCCTTTAGATTTATTACTTCATTTGATACAAAAATACGAAATAGATATTTATGATATTCCAATGAAGGAATTAACAGAGCAATATTTAAGTTATATCCATCAAATGAAAATATTAGAAATAAATGTAGCAAGTGAATATTTAGTAATGGCTTCAGAATTATTAATGATTAAAAGTAAATTATTATTACCAACACCTCCATCCGATATTGATGAATTAGAAGATGACCCTAGGGAAGATTTAGTAAGACAATTGATTGAATATCAAAACTATAAAGAATATGCGCAATTGTTAAATGAAAAGAAAAATGATAGAGAACAAATTTTTGTGAAGAAGCCAGCTGATTTATCGAAATTTGAAGCTGTTCATGATAAACGAGCGCCGTTAGATTTAAATATGACAGATTTAATCATTGCATATCAACGGACTAAAAAGAGACAACGTTTTAATCAGCCACAAAATGTTACAGTTAATGAAGATTCTTATACAATTGAAATGGCAACTTCTAAAATAAGAGAAGAACTTTCAAATAAGAAAAGTTATCATTTTTTCGAAGCGTTACCACCAGATTTATCAATACCGGTATTAGTCACAATGTTTTTAGCAGTATTAGAAATGATGAAATTAAGACAAATTGATGTTTTTCAACAACATCAATTTGGAGAAATAACAATAAATCGAGGCGTCAATTATGTCAGTGAGTAAATTAGGATTATTAGAAGGATTGTTATATTCTTTAGGTGATGAAGGAATTGAAGTTAATCAATTATGTGAGTTATTAGAAATTACACCGTCACAACTTAAAGATTTAGCAAGCGAATATGAGAGAGAAACATTACAAATTATTTTTTATGGTAACAAGTGTATATTAACAGCGAAGACAATTATGCATCCATATTTAGAGCAATTAATGTTGGATAATGTAAACACAAAATTATCACAAGCAGCTTTAGAAACACTTTCGATTATTGCTTATAATCAGCCTGTTACAAGAAGTGATATAGAAGTGATAAGAGGTGTGAATTCTGATGCTTCAGTAAAAACGTTAATTGCTAAAGGTGTAATAGAGTCAAAGCATAATGAACAATCAAGAAGCCAATTGTTATATACAACTGAATACTTTTTAAATGTTTTCGGTTTAACATCTTTAGATGATTTGCCTAAGACAACAAATGATGAAAATGAACAAGAAGAAATGGATTTATTCTTTAGTAGCATGAACGAATCAGAAAATGAGGAGCAATCATAATGAGCGAAGAATTAGAGAGATTACAAAAGGTTATTGCAAAAAGCGGTTATACTTCACGTAGAAAAGCTGAAAAGTTAATAGAAGAAGGTTTAGTGACAGTTAACCATGAACGTGTAACAGAACTTGGTACTAAAGTGAAAGAAACTGATCACATTGAAGTTGAGGGGATTCCTCTTGAAATGCCAGATAAGTTATATATATTATTCCATAAACCAACTAAAGTTATTACAAGCGTTTCTGATGATAAAGGGCGCGCTGTTGTAACAGATTATTTCAAAGATTTAAAAACACGAATTTTTCCTGTTGGAAGATTAGATTACGATACTTCAGGTTTATTAATTCTGACTAATGATGGGGAATTCACAAACTTAATGACTCATCCAAGATATAAAATAAAGAAAAAATATATAGCTAAACTTAAAGGATACCTTTTAAGAGAAGAGGTTAAACAGTTAGAAAAAGGCATTAAGTTAGAAGATGGTATGACTCAACCAGCATTAATAAAAGTTAAGAGTCAAGATAGAGACCGAAATGTTACACATGTAGAAATCACAATAACTGAAGGTAGAAATAGACAAGTTAGAAGAATGTTTAGTCATTTCGGACATGAAGTAACTAAATTATCTAGAGTAGAGTACGGTCCTTTAAATTTAAAAGGTTTAAATGCTGGACAGGGCAGAACCTTGACACCGCATGAGGTTAAAGTATTAAGACATCTAGCGCAAGATGGTAAATAAGCTGAAAACGTTCACAATTATGCCACTAAACTAGTATTTAGTCATGATATACTAAACAAAACACCATAACATATTATATGTATGGTTTTTTATTGTGTTAGGGAGGATTTTTAAATGAAAAGGAAACAAAAGAAAATACTGCAAATTGTTATTACAGCTCTAATATTAATAGCAATCGTTTTTACAGTATGGTCTAGTCTTTCAAAAGATAAAGATAAAGTGGCTCAAGTAGGTGATGATGCGCCGTTGTTCGAGCTAGAAACAGTTGATGGTAAAAAAGTTAACCTTGAAGATTTTAAAGGTAAGGGAGTTTTAATAAACTTTTGGGGAACATGGTGTGAACCATGTAAACGTGAAATGCCTGAGCTAGAAAATCAATATAAAGAATATAAGGATAAAGGCGTAGAAGTAGTAGCTATTCACGTTAGAGACAATCCACAACAAATTAAACAATATTTAAGTTCATTAAAAGAAACACCAACATTTAATGTCGCTATGGATAACGATAATTTAGTTACTGATGCGTACGGTGTGAACCCACTTCCTACAACAATAACAGTTGATAAAGATGGTAAAGTGAAATCAAAACATACTGGTGAACTTTCGAAAAAACAAATCATTAAAGAGATGGAATCGGTCAAAGTGAAGTAGAGGGGGATTAAAGGTGAGTAACAGTAACAAGCAAATCGTTTGTGAGTGTGGGTTCAAAAATCCTGAAGGAACTCAGCTTTGTTTAAACTGTGGTCGATTAATTAACGACGACTACGATAAGAAAAAAACGACAGACGTTATGAGATACGATGGACAAGCCATAAGGTCTAAAACTAAAAACAGAACGTTATTGGATCGCGTTTGGAATTTCTTCGCGTCAATAAAAACAGGGGTCACATTACTAGTTATTACCGTGATTGCAGCATCAATAGGTACGATATTCCCACAAGAATATTTTATCCCAATGAACGTAAATCCCGAACAATATTATTATGAACATTATGGTTCACTAGGTTTACTATACTATAAATTAGGTTTTCATAATTTATACAGTTCATGGTGGTTTTTAATATTACTGGGCTTAGTTGCATTCTCTATCATAACTTCAAGTATAGATAGAGGCCTCCCATTACATAAATCATTAAAAAAACAACGAACTAAGAAGCATATCACTTTCTTTAAACGCCAAAGATTATACATGTCTACTAAAGATAAAGTTGATTTAGATGCATTAGGCAAATCTTTTAATGAAAAAAGATACAAAGTGAAAAGAGATGGCGATAATCTATTGCTCGAAAAAGGTCGTCTATCAAGATACGGGCCATACATTAACCATCTAGGATTAATTATATTATTATTCGGTGCAATGCTCCGCTTCTTACCTGGCTTTTATTTAGATGAGATGGTCTACATTAAAGAAGGTGAAACAAAACCTGTCCCAGGTACAGATAGAGAATATTATATGAAAAACAACGACTTTATCTATGAAGAATACGACCAAAAATCTCAATCAAATACAAATCCTGAATCTATTGATCCAAGTCTAAATAAAATAGCGAAAAATTATGAAACGAAAGCTACTTTATATAAAAATAGTAAACAGGATGTTATCGGCTCAGATGCAAACTTAAAAGAAGTTAAATCAGATTCTATCAAAGTAAACCATCCGTTGACTTACGATAATTTACAGTTTTATCAAAGTAGTTTTGATAATTCATTGCTTAAAGAAATGACATTCAATTTAAAAACGAAAGATGGAAAAGAATTAGGTGAATCATTCACTGTTAATTTGGATAACCCTAAGAAAGAATATAAAGTAGGCAATGACTACACAGTTAAATTACGTAGTTATGCACCAGATTATGAAAAAATAGAAAATGGTGTACTAGCAACGAAAACACCAAATCCAAACAATCCTGCTTTTGTGTTTGAAGTAAATAAAAAAGGTGAGAAACCAGAATTTAGTTTCTTAAGAATTAAAGAGTCTCAAGATATTTCTGAGAATAATCAATATGAAGTAAAATTTGCTAATGCTACTAATCAATGGGCTACAGTATTAGCTGTTAAAAAAGACTTAACGCTTCCTATTCTCTTAACTGGTTTCATCATATTCTTAATTGGTTTAGCAGTTGGTTCGTATATTAACCATAGACGTGTATGGGTTAGCGCTAACGACGGTGAATTTAATATTGCCGGCCATACAAATAAGAACTATTATGGATTTAGTAAAGAAATCAATCAAGTTCTAGACAAACATAATATTCAACATATAGTTGATACAAAAGAAGATTCACATGAAAGCAAGGAGGCAAACAATGGATAAAGATTTAATATTAAATATAAGTAATATCAGTTTATATTCAGCATTTATTTTATATCTTGTTGCAGTTGTGCCATTTTCATTTTCAGTTCGTTCTTCAAAAAAGCGAGCTGAAAAGATTGGTGTAACGTTAACGATAGTAGGATTTGTGTTACAAATCATTTATTTTATAACGAGATGGATAGCAGCAGGACATGCCCCAGTAAGTAATATGTACGAATTCTTGACGATGTTTGGCATTATGATGGTAGGTGGCTTCTTAGTCATTTATTCTATTTATAAAACGCCTGTTCTTGCATTGTTCGTATTACCAATTGCAATGTTGCTTATTGCTTATGCAAGTATGTTCTCAAGAGACGTATCTCCATTAATACCAGCTTTACAATCAAGTTGGTTAGCTATACACGTTATTACGGTAACTATATCTTATGGTATTTTATCTATTAGCTGTGTAGCAGGATTAATATACTTATTAGCAGCAGTAAGTCCAAAAGAAAAATCTATACATAGTTTCTTTGTTGAAGTCATTATGTATTTCGTTGTTATTGTTATTGGATTTATTTTAACGACTGTTGTCATGAAAGATATCGCTGGTTATGATGACACTTATTTCTTTATTGATAAGAATGATAGTAATTCAGTGCAACATTATCATCTTCCAGCTTTTGTTACACAACAAGATAGTTTGCTAGTTGATCATGTGTCCGGTAGTGATTATGAACCTAAAGAGCGTACAGATATATTAAAATGGTCTAAAATTGAACTACCTGCAGTTATTAATGCTCAAAAATTAAACACTGTAATATGGTCTATTGTTATAGGTACAATCCTTTATGGTATACTAAGATTGATTTTCAAAGGTCGAACTTTATTTAGCTTAATAAAACCATTAACCAAACGCGTTAATTTATCGCTTATGGATGAAATAGGTTATCGTTCAGTTATAATCGGTTTCCCGTTATTTGCTTTAGGCGGTATATTATTTGCTAGTATTTGGGCACAGATGGCATGGAGTAGGTATTGGGGTTGGGACCCTAAAGAAGTATGGGCACTCATTACATTCTTGTATTATGCAATATTCCTACACTTAAGATTAGGTAAAGGCTGGGAAGGCAGAAAATCTGCTTGGCTAGCAGTTGGCGGCCTTGCTATCATTCTATTTAATGTAATCGCAGTTAACTTAATCGTAGCAGGATTACATTCTTACGCATAATATTGCTAGACTAGAAAGGAGTTTTGTAAGAATGACAGACCGTATTTTAGTTGTAGACGACGAAGATAGAATTCGTAAATTAGTAACAATGTACCTTGAAAGAGAAGGGTACGAAACAGATGAAGCAGAAAATGGTCAAGTCGCAATCGATAAAGCTTTAAACGAAGATTATGATTGTATTTTACTAGATTTAATGTTGCCAGAATTAGATGGTATTGAAGTATGTAAACGACTAAGAGAAACTAAATCTACACCTATTATTATGCTAACTGCTAAAGGTGAAGAAAATAATAGAGTCGAAGGTTTTGAATCTGGAGCAGATGATTATATTGTAAAACCATTCTCGCCAAGAGAAGTAGTTTTACGAGTTAAAGCTTTATTAAGAAGAACAACTAATCATGCCGTAGTCAATCAATCAAATACTGCTAAAGACCTTATCGTATTCGAAAATCTAGTTATAGATAATGATGCTCATCGTGTATTAGCAGATCAAAAAGAAGTGAACTTAACACCTAAAGAATATGAATTATTATTATATTTAGCGAAATCACCTGATAAAGTATTCGATCGTGAGCAACTCCTTAAAGAAGTATGGCATTATGAATTTTACGGAGACCTACGTACTGTAGATACACACGTAAAAAGATTACGCGAAAAGCTAAATCGTGTATCTGAAGAAGCTGCTCAAATGATTCATACTGTATGGGGTGTTGGATATAAATTTGAGGCGCCTGAATAATGAGACGGCTGAATAGTGTCGTTGTAAAACTGTGGTTATCTATTATATTAATAGTAACGACAGTTTTACTTTTATTAAGTGGTTTTTTAATCACATTTATCCAATCTTACAACACCTCTAATATTGGTGAAAACTTATATAATAATGCAGCTAAAATTGAACGACTAATGCTAAATACACATGAAAAAGATTCCACGATTGATTATGCAAGAGAGCTTGTAGAAGACCCAGCAGGACTCATTATCATTAAAAACAAAAAAGATTTACAAGAAAAATCTGAAGATCCTTTAAAAGGGGTAATGATTAATGAAATAAGAAAAAACCCTTCATTCAACAAAGTATTTCGTAGCAATGAACATGTTTTAAAAGAGATTAAGTTAACTGTTAACGGTGAAGATCATCGTTATATCTTACTAGGTTATCCTTCTCAAGCATTTCAAAGTGATAACGCGGGTATATTTTTATTCCAAGACATCAATTCAATAAAAGAAACGCAAAAAGTGATTACGTTAAGTATATTGATAGCTGCTATCATATTATTGATTGTCAGCACAGTATTTGCATTCTTTCTTTCAACTCGAATTACTAAACCACTTATTCAACTTAAATATGCTGCTTTTAAAGTAGCGAAAGGTCATTACACAGAAAAAGTACCTATTTATACGAGAGATGAAATAGGTGAACTAGGTTTAGCATTTAATAAGATGAGTAAAGATATTAGAAAAAATATAGAAGATGTAAAGTCTAAAAACAATATTCAAGAAAAATTAATCAATTCAATGATTGATGGTGTCATTGGTATCAATGATAAAAATGAAGTTATTATTTCAAACTCAAAAGCGGACGTATTCTTAAATGAGTTAAAAGACTTTGAAAACAAAGATATGAGTGAACAAAGAAATGTTACTTTTAAAGAGAAGAACACTCAATTTTTCGAATATGAATTAGGACATAAATATTATGTCGTAATATCTACTTATATTGAAAGTATTCAAATTGATGGGTCATCAGGTATCGTCATTATCATTAGAGATATGACAGAAGAACATCATATGGATCAAATGAAGAAAGACTTTATAGCAAGTGTCTCACACGAATTAAGAACGCCTATATCTATGTTACAAGGCTATACTGAAGCAATAGTAGATGGTGTTGTAACAGAGAAAAAAGATGTAGATGATTTCTTGTATATTATTTTAGATGAATCGAAAAGATTAAGCCGTCTAGTCAATGAATTATTAGAAGTAGCTAAAATGGACGCAGAAGGTATTAAAGTTTCATTGGCTGACTTTAACATCACGACATTAATTAATAAAATAGATACAAAATTCAAGCCTCAAGCTATTGAAAATAATTTAAAACTTTCAGTTAAGCATGTAGGTGATGGCAACACTTGGTATGGCGATGTTGATAGAATAGAACAAGTCTTAACAAACTTAATAGATAATGCTATTAGGTACACACACGAAGAAGATAGCATCGACGTTATATTTGATGATAGTCTAGAAGACTATGTACAAATCAAGGTTAAAGATACAGGTGTCGGCATTGCAAAAGAGCATTTAGAACAAATATTTGATCGTTTTTATAAAGTGGATACTTCTCGTACGAGAGGTAAGTACGGAACTGGCCTTGGATTATTTATTGTTGAAAAAATAATAGATGCCCATGAAGGTAGTATAGATGTGCAAAGTAAAGAACAAATAGGGACAGAATTTACAATCACTTTACCAAAATAAAATATTTATGAGTTAATTTGATGAAAATCCCTTAGCAATGTGCTAAGATATAATCGTAAAATAAAATTAAATAAAAATTCATCTTCGGGGTTTGGTGTAATTCCATACCGGCGGTAATAGCCCGCGACCCAATGTGATTAATTTCATATTGGCTGACTTAGTGTAAATCTAAGGCCGACAGTAAAAGTCTGGATGGGAGAAGATGGAGGAATAATCTAGCACGCGCTAGGTTTATTTAGCTATTGCTTTTCCTCCTATTCTAACGAGATGAATGGGAGGAGTTATTATGTCTAACGATAACAAAACTAAGCGCTTACTAACGGTAAGTATGCTAATCGCAATTAGCTTTATTTTGATGTTTTTAAAATTTCCTTTACCATTTTTACCACCATATTTAACTATGGATTTTAGTGATGTTCCCGTTTTAGTGGCGACATTCACATTCGGTCCGGTTTCAGGAATTTTAGTTGCACTATTCAAAAATATTTTTAACTTTTTAATTGTATCTCATGAACCAATTGGAAATACAGCAAACTTTTTAGCTTCTGTATGTTTAATACTTCCAACTTACTATTTTTATAAGATGAAAAAGTCTAAATTATTCATGATGTACGGTTTGGCAATAGGTGTTATATTGATGACGATATTAATGAGCGTATTGAACTACTTCGTATTATTGCCACTATATGGCCAAATAATGAACCTTGCAGATTTAGCACACAATTTAAAAGCAATCGTATCAGCAGGTATTATACCTTTTAATATCATCAAAGGTGTCATCATAGCAATCATCTATATATTGATATTTGATAAATTGAAAACAATAACAAGATAGAAAACAAATAAGAAAAGCTGAGACAGAAATTAATGTCTCAGCTTTTTTACTAGTAGGAGATTTCTGTCCCATAGCATACGGTTCTAATGTGTAAGAAATTTGAGGGAAGCTTAGACGCTTCTTATTGGATTAACCCTAATTCAAAAACATAAATAAAAGTTCCTAACCCGTCAACGAAAACAGGTTAGGAACTTTATTTTGAGTAAGGATTTATTATCCTAAGTTCATTTATTTTTGAGAAAGACATTTAAGTCTTATACTCTTATATATATTATTCGAATTTAAGCGCATCTCCATCAAACGGTTCGTCTGCTATTTTAATTGAATCTGTAGGACAACCTTCGAAAGCGTCTTCCATATCTTCGAGTAATTCTTCTGGGACAGCTTCGATTCCTTTATTGTCGTCTAATATTACGTAGGCGATACCCTCATCATCATAATCGTATATATCAGGGGCAGCTGCACCACATGCACCGCAAGCAATACATGTATCCATATCTACTATAGTGTATTTAGCCAAAATTTTCGCCTCCTTTAAAAAACATGCTACACTTATTATACATAACTATTTTAGTGATTACATGTATATTTTTCAACATTTTTATATTAAATGAGGTGACTTAATTGCAAGAGATAATAATGAAAACACTCTCTATGAAACACGAACTCAAAACTAATAAAAGTATTTATAATATTCTTATCGGTAAAAAGTCTCATCAAACATATTTTGATGCTACAATCGAACATCTTAAACTCTATTATGGTTGTTTACCAAATTTAAAATATCATCACTTTGAATCGATTATAGAAAATGAATCATACTCACAATATAAGCCAATTAAAGCCAACACTTTTTATGAACAAGCTTATCAAACAATTCAAACGATTTTATTGGTTATACAAATGGTTAGTCATAAAAAGCATGACCATTCCTTCTATCAACCAATTATCAATGATAAATCTATTCAATTCAAGGCAAAAGAATTATACACATTTATTAAAAAAGATAAATTCGATTTATTTATAAATGAAATTTACGAATTATTAGAAGAAATAGAAAATGAATTTAATACCGTATACGTACATTATTTATTGACAGGATTTGGTGAAACGCCCTACACAATAGAACAAATATCACTTCTTGAACATATTCCTGTACTAGAGTTAAAGTCACAATTAATACAAGAATTTCAATATATTCAAAAGTGTTTAGAAAATAGCGAGAAATATCCGATTTTATCGAAAATTAAATTTGAAGCTAGTTTAAATTATCAAACTTTAACAACTTTTCAATTATTAAATCAGACAACGAATATTGAAAGATTAGCAGAATTAAAAAACGTGAAGACTCATACAATACATGATCACATTATTGAAATGTATATTAAAGGTTATTTAATCGATAAATCTCTATACATAGATGACGAAACTTACGTCAATTTTATAGAAGTATTTGAAGAAAAGCCTAACCAAAATTTAAAATATTATTATGAGAAACTTGAAAATTTAAGTTACTTTGAAATTAAATTAATGTACGTTATTTATGCAATGGAGGAAATCTATGTTAAAAGATGAACTGAAAAAATATTTTGGTTATGATGATTTTAGAAATGGTCAAGAAGAAACGATACAATATATTTTAGATGGACATGATGTATTAAGCATACTTTCTACAGGAGCAGGGAAAAGTTTATGCTATCAATTGCCTGCTTATATTACTGGAGGTAGTGTTCTTGTCATTTCACCCCTTATTTCTTTGATGGATGATCAAGTTGCTCAAATGAAAATAAATGGCGAAAAAAAGGTTATCGCCATTCATTCAGCACTTTCTAAAGAAGAAAAAGACGAAGTATTTCGCAATTTAAACAAATATCAATTTATTTTCTGTAGTCCTGAATTTATATGTGAAAATCATAATTTTAATCATTTTAGAAATTTATCTTTGAAATATATTGTAATAGACGAAGCGCATTGCTTAAGTGAATGGGGATTCGATTTTAGACCTCACTATGCATTAATCTCAAAAGTTACAAATTATTTCAATGATGCTCAAGTAATTGCATTAACGGCTACATTAACAGATAAGATGTTTAACGACATTGAAAAAATCACAAATAGAAAGTTCAAGTTACACAAAGAAAGTTTAAATCGTGAAAATATAATGTATCATCATTTTAATTTTTCGAGCGAAGACGATAAAGAGAATTGGTTGTTAAAAGAAATTAAAAAAACCGGTCCTACAATTATTTATGTTTCTTCAAAGAAAAAATGTCATGAGCTTGCTGAAAAAATTTATAAAGCAGGTTATCTAACAGGGATATATCATGGGGATTTGGATTATCAAGAAAGAACCACTGTACAATCACAATTTATTCATAATGATATTAAAATTATTGTCGCTACCAGCGCTTTTGGAATGGGGATTAACAAGCAAGATGTAAGAACGGTAATCCATTATCATTTATCAACTTCTCCTTCAAAATATGTACAAGAAGTGGGGAGAGCTGGACGAGATGGTAGACCATCTCAAGCAATCAGTTTATATACAGATAGAGATTTAATGATATTGAACCATTTAGCAAATGAAAATAGTTTAGATATTGATGTGCTTAATTTGTTTGAAGAAGGGTATCAAATAAATGAGGAACTTTCTAGAAATATTCAGTTCCTTTTAGAGTTATATCCTATGGAACAATTAAAGCAAAAAATATTAAAAGAACAAGAACAAAAATTTAATGCTTATCGTTACATATTAAATTATATAAGGCTAGAATCATGCCGAAGAATATATTTATTAAAGTATTTTGATGAATATGTGAAACAAGATAATCTTTGTTGTGACAATTGTAAGAATGTTGAATTGCTAAATGAACCAAACAAAAAAGAAGTAAAACAGAAGACCACATTCAAAGAAAGATTAAATGCAATATTTTAATAGGATTGCTTTACTTGGTAAGTTGAACAGGGATATAATAAAGTATACTAAATATTAAGTATATAAATTTAAAAAGATAATGAAGAGGTGAGTTTATTGTCTAAAGATAATTTCAAAGACGAATTCGAGAAAAGTCGTCAACCGATAGAGCGAACTGAAGACAAAGCAGATCAAGAACTAAATGATTCTCAAGAAGATGTTAAAGAGAATCAAAATAATCAAGATAATCAATCTAGTCGGAAAGAAAGCAGAAAACAAAATAGACAGCAAAAGAAAGACAAACAACAGTATCCTCCAAGAGGCGCGTTAAGAAGACAACGAAGAAAAGAAGAAGCGCAAAAACAAGCTTCACAACCTAAAGAAACAGATAAAAGCACTGATCAAGTTGAACAAAAGCAAGATAAGAATCATAAAAGTGCAGCAGCAGGCGCTGCTGGAGTTGCAGGAGCAACGGGCGCTGTAAATGCAAACAAAAATTCTAAAAAATCTTTAACAGATAAACCTGAAAAAGATACAGACGATAAAAATCAAAAAGGCAAACAAAACAAAAAAGGTAAAGTTGCAGGAACAGCAGCGGCTGGCGCAGCTACATCTTCTCAATCTGGAAATGCTTCTCCAAAGGATAAAGACGAAACATCTAAAGATACAAATAAAGAAGATAAAGGTTCTAATAAGAAAAAAGCAGCTGGAGCGGCTGCTGTAGGTGCCGGAGCAGCAGGCGCGGCAGGTTTAGCAGCTAATTCTAAAAATAATAGTGCTGCTGAAACAGATTCTAAGAAAGATAATAAAGATCATTCTAATAAGAAGAAAGGTGCAGCAGCTGGTGCCGCAGGAGCGACAGGCGCAGCCGGAGCTGCCGGAGCTGGAGCATCTGGTGGTGGAGGAACACCTCCAAGTGGCGGAAGCGGAAACGGTGGTAATGGCAATGGTGATGGTTCAAACAAGTTTAAAAAAGCCATTATACCAATCGTTGCAGCAATATTGATACTTGGTGCTTTAGCAATATTCTTAGGCACATATTTAAACGGAACAAATAATGATAATGGTAAAGAATTAGCAGAAAAGACATCTCAGACAAATAGCGATGCTAAGAAAAAAGCTGACGAGCAAGCTGAAAAAGATAGAAAAAATAAAGAAGAAGACGATAAATCTAATAAATCATCAGATGAAGATAAACAATCAAGCGATGATAGTGATAAATCATCTAATAGTTCAAATGATGATAGCAATTCGAATAATGATAATAGTGACAGTAATGAAAATGCTAGTGATGATGCTTCTAATAACAACCAAGCTTCACAACCAGAGCAAAATAGCGATCAAAACGTAAATCAATACGGTCAAAATTCAGATTCAAGCAATGATGATGTTCAAAATGCAGCTGATGATGCAGCGAACAATCAGAATGGGCAAAATGGTCAAAACGCCCAAAATAACCAAAACAATCAGTCTAATCAAAGTCAAGGCCAAGAATCTCATACTGTAACTGGTAAAGAGAACTTGTACCGAATTGCTATACAATATTATGGTGACGGTTCAGCTGAAAACGTTGAAAAAATTAGACAAGCAAATGGTATTTCTGGAAACAGTATTTCTCAAGGTCAAGATTTAGTAATACCATAGACATCAATTAAAGGGGATGGAATTATGTATTTATCAAATATTATGATACCTAAAGAAAAATGTTACATCGCACATCCAAAAGATACGATTCATTCAGCATTAGATAAGTTAGAACATCATGGTATCGACGGTTTACCAGTTGTTGAACATGGCAAGTATATCGGGATGATTACACGTTACAGTATTTTTAGACATTACTTTTTTAAAAAGGAAAATGTATCAAGAGATAATTTCATTGATGATACAATAATTGAAGATATACTGACGATTGACTTGCATTCACTTAATGAAAACTTAGTCGTTGAAGAAGCATTGTTGAACTTGCAAGATTTTCCGATTATTGCTGTAGTTAACGATGATAAAGACTTCCTTGGAATTGTGACAAGATATGATGTAATGGAACAATTTAAGTCAGCATTCGGTATGAAGCAAAAAGGGGTAAGAATTGCGATTACTTCAGTGGATGCTGAAGGTAGAATTAAGCGACTATCTAATATTATTGCAAAATATAAATTAAACACTATTTCATTTGTAACATTTGATGAAACAGACAAAATGTATCGTCGTATGATTATTAAAGTTGAAAAGACAGATAACATTAAAAAATTCATTAAGTATTTATCTAGAAACGGATTCAAAGTTCTAGACGTAACTGAAGACTAAGAAAAATAGAGCCCAGGACAATTATTTATGTCTTGGGCTCATTTTATTTTATTTATAGCTCTTTATTGATATAATTATCAAGGTATATTATAAGGAGTGAAATAAATGCAAGAATTTGAAAGCCTAATAATTGGTGGTGGACCATGTGGCTTAAGTGCAGCCATTGAACAAAAACGTCAAGGTATAAACGCTGTAGTAATTGAAAAAGGGAACGTTGTAGATGCTATATATCATTACCCTACGCATCAGACATTCTTTTCATCAAGTGAAAAACTTGGTATCGGTGATGTACCTTTTATCGTTGAAGACTTAAAACCTAAAAGAAACCAAGCACTTGTTTATTACAGAGAAGTGGTTAAACATCATCAATTAGATGTAAGAACATTCGAAGAAGTATTAACTGTAAAAAAAGTTGATAATCGATTTTTAGTATCAACAACTAAACAAACTTATAAAGTTAGATTTTTAACTGTAGCAACAGGATATTATGGTCAGCATAATGAATTAGATGTAGAAGGCCAAGAGTTAGATAAAGTTATGCATTACTTTAAAGAAGCACATCCGTACTTTAATCAAGACGTTGTAATCGTAGGCGGCAAAAACTCTGCAGTAGATGCTGCTATCGAGTTAGAAAAAGCGGGTGCAAATGTAACAGTAATTTATCGTGGATCTGAATACTCTAAAAGTATAAAACCTTGGATTTTACCTAACTTTGAATCATTGGTAAATCACGAAAAGATTACAATGCATTTTAACAGTGAAGTTGAGCACATTGACGAAGAGACTTTAACGTATAATCAAGATGGTAAATCATATACAATTAAGAACGATTTTGTATTTGCAATGATTGGTTACCACCCAGATTATAAGTTCTTAGAATCATGTGGTATTGATACAATAACTAATGAATATGGCACAGCGCCTTCATACAATAAAGATACCATGGAATCAAATGTTGAAAATCTATTTATAGCTGGTGTAATAGCAGCTGGTAATGATGCCAACACAATCTTTATTGAAAATGGTAAATATCATGGTGGTACAATCGCACAAGAAATAGCTAGAAAAAAGCAAACACCACTGGAATCATAAAACAAAATCCTTTTTGTGAGTAATACACTCATAAAAAGGATTTTTATTTTACGCGAAATATGTTTTCAATTGTTCTTTATTTAAATGATTACTTAAACCGACTAACAATTTTAATCGTGCTTTTTGACCATTTAAGCCGTTTGAGAAAATTAAGCCCATATTTTGAAGTTGAGAACCTCCGCCTTCATATGCATATATACCATCTACTATTCCATTAAAGGAACGAGATACGACTACTACTGGTATATGCGCATCCATTAACTTATGTAAGCCATCTAGAGCAGTTGGGGGTAAATTACCTTGTCCGAGCGCTTCAACAACTAAACCATTGTATTGATGTTCTACAAAGAAATTAAATATATCACTAGATATGTCCATATGTGCTTTGATTAAGCCGATTTTGGTATTTGGTTTAATTTCAGGGAATTTCTTATAAGGAAAAGGTTGATGATGAAATATAACATGTGTCTTAGTTACACTACCGATTGGTCCATAGTTAGGACTTTGGAAAGTACTCGTATTTGACGTATGCGTTTTTGTAACATTTTTAGCTGTATGAATTTCGTCATTAAAGACGACCATGACACCTTTATTACGCGCTTCGTCTTCTGAAGCTACTTTTAATGCTGAAACATAATTATATAATCCGTCAGAACCAATTTCATTTGAAGATCTCATCGCACCAGTTAAAATAATTGGTAATGATGTATCTATTGTTAAATCTAGCAAATATGCTGTTTCTTCCAAAGTATCTGTACCGTGCGTAATAACAAAAGCATCATATGCATCTTTTTCTATAGCATCAGTAATAATATTTTTTAAAATAATGATATAATCATTGTTCATATGTGGAGAAGGAACTTGGAAAGGATTAATCTCTTCTATGTCTCCAAGTGATTGTATAAAAGCTTGATGCCTATGCATTGGATGCTCTTCGTTTGTTTCGACTTTACCTGTATCTTTATCTTCTGACATGCTAATTGTTCCACCAGTATGAATTACTAAAATTCGCTTCATATCTTTCCTCCTGTTCATAAGTTTATAATTTATGATAAAATATATAAGATTAAAGAACAAGAGAGGTTAAGGAAATGAGTAAAATAAATATAGCTATAGATGGACCAGCAGCTGCTGGAAAAAGCACCATTGCTAAATTAGTAGCACAGCATTTCAATATGATTTATATAGATACTGGTGCTATGTATAGAGCAATTACGCTTTATTATATCGAACAAGAGACAGAAGATTTTAGCCAGCTTGTTCAAAACATCGATTTAAGAATTGTTTTACAAAATGGTCAGCGTGTCATTTTAAACGATGTTGATGTATCAGAAAGAATTAGAGAGAATGATGTTACAGAAAAAGTTTCTCATGTAGCTTCACAAGAACCTGTTAGAACATTTTTAGTAGAGGAACAACAAAAGTTAGCTCAAGAAAAAAATGTTGTGATGGACGGTAGAGATGTAGGAACAACAGTATTACCGGATGCAGAGTTAAAAGTATACATGATAGCATCTGTAGAAGAACGTGCCTTAAGAAGATTAAAAGATAATGAACTAAGAGGCATTGAATCAGATTTAGAAAGTTTAAAAATTGACATTGAGAGAAGAGATCAATTTGATATGAATCGTGAAATCTCACCGCTTGTGAAAGCAGAAGATGCAATAAGTATTGATACAACAGGTTTATCCATTGACGAAGTGACAAATGAAATTGTAAATTTGGCAAAAGTCAAAATGGTGTAAATAGTACGAATTTCTTGACAATTTAGCTTCTTTATAAGAAGTTAATATTAAGATATTTATTTTAAGGAGGCAATTTTGATGACGGAAGAATTCAACGAATCCATGATAAATGAAGTGCAAGAAGGTGACAAAGTAAAAGGTACGGTGCAACAAATTGAAGACAAACATGTAGTTGTACACATTGATGGTGGTAAATTTGATGGCATCATTCCAATAAGCCAACTGTCAACTCAACACATCGAAACAGCTAATGAAGTCGTCAATATTGGTGATGAAATCGAAGCTTTCGTAACTAAAATTGAACAAAACGAAGAAAGCGGTCATTATATATTATCTAAGCGTAAACTAGATGAAAATTTATCATATGACAAACTTCAAAAAATCCAAGAAAATGATGAAACAATTGAGGCTGAAGTAACAGAAGTAGTTAAAGGTGGACTAGTAGTAGATGCTGGTATAAGAGGTTTCATACCTGCTTCTTTAATTTCTGTTCATTATATCGAAGACTTCTCTGACTATTTAGGAAAAGTCTTAACATTAAAAGTAGAAGAACTTGATCAAACTAATAACAGAGTGATTCTAAGCCACAAGAAAGTGGAACAAGAATCATTAGACGTTAAGAAAGAAGCGTTATTAGACAATCTTTCTCAAGGAGACATTCTAGAAGGAAGAGTTGCTAGAATTGCTAACTTCGGTGCGTTTATTGACTTAGGTGGAGTAGATGGATTAGTGCACGTTTCTGAATTATCACATAATCATGTTAAAACGCCTGATGAAGTCGTTCAAGTTGGAGATAATGTAAAAGTTAAAGTAAGAGCTGTTGATCGTGAAGCGGAAAGAATCTCGCTTTCAATTAAAGATACTTTACCAAGTCCATTCGAACAAATCGAATCAGAATTTAATGTAGGCGATATTGTACCAGGTAAAGTTGTGCGTTTAGCTCAATTTGGTGCTTTTGTTGAAATTGCTGCTGGATTACAAGGTTTAGTTCACATATCTCAAATTAGCCACGAACACATTGGCAATCCTGAGGAAGTATTAGAAAAAGGTCAAAACGTTCAAGTGAAAATCTTAGGTATAGATAAAGACGAAGAAAGAATTTCATTATCTATTAAAGATACAATCGAACAAGAAACTGACTATGATGAATCATATTTAAATCAATCAGATTCAGATGAAGATAACCCTACTTTAGGTGATGTTTTCGGAGACAAGTTAAAGAATTTCAAACTATAAAATTATAGGATATGACATGAGACTGCTATTAGAGGAAGTAGACCTTTATTAGCAGTCGTTTTTATTTTTTACAACATTACATGATATGATAAATTATTAAATTAAAGCTCTTTTTATATTTCATAGGCTAAATAGCGATGATATGTTAAAATAAAAAGGATTATGAATGAGAGGAAGACGGTTTATGACAAAACCCATTATAGCGATTGTAGGGAAACCTAACGTAGGGAAATCTACAATTTTTAATAGAATTATTGGTGAAAGAGTATCAATAGTTGAAGATACGCCAGGTATCACAAGAGATAGAATTTATTCTAGTGGTGAATGGTTAACACATGACTTTAACTTAATAGATACTGGTGGAATAGATTTAGGTGATGAACCTTTCCAAAAACAAATAACTGCACAGGCAGAAGTAGCAATTGATGAAGCGGATGTCATCATCTTTATGGTAAATGGTAGAGAAGGTGTCACTCAAGCTGATGAAATGGTTGCTAAAATTTTGTATAAGTCTAATAAACCAGTTGTATTAGCAGTGAACAAGATTGATAACCCTGAGATGAGAAGTGAAATATATGACTTCTATTCATTAGGATTTGGTGAACCTTTCCCGATATCAGGCTCCCATGGATTAGGTTTAGGTGATTTGTTGGATGAAGCGGCTAAACACTTCCCAACTGAACAAGACCCTGAATATGATGATGAAACAATTAAATTGTCTTTAATTGGTCGTCCTAATGTTGGCAAATCAAGTTTAATCAATGCGATTCTTGGTGAAGAACGTGTTATCGTTTCGCCAATCGCTGGTACAACTAGAGATGCTATCGATACTGTATACAATTATGAAGATCAAGAATATGTATTAATTGATACAGCAGGAATGAGGAAAAAAGGTAAAGTATATGAAAGCACTGAAAAATATTCAGTATTAAGAGCATTAAAAGCAATAGAAAGATCTAATGTAGTACTCGTTGTAATTGATGCTGAAGAAGGCATAATCGAACAAGATAAAAAAGTAGCTGGTTATGCACATGAAGCTGGTAAAGCAATTGTAATAGTAGTTAATAAATGGGATACAGTAGAAAAAGATTCAAATACTATGAAGAAATTCGAAAAGAAAGTTAGAGATAACTTCCAATTCTTAGATTATGCACCAATAGCTTTCGTATCAGCTTTAGAGAAATCTAGACTAAGAACATTATTCCCATTCATACAAATGGCTGATGAAAATCATCGTAAACGTGTACAAAGTTCGACACTTAATGAGGTTATTACAGACGCTGTTGCAATGAATCCTACACCAACTGATAATGGTAGAAGATTGAATATATTCTATGCGACACAAGTTGCTATACAACCTCCAACATTCGTTATTTTTGTTAACGATGTTGAATTAATGCATTTCTCTTATAAACGATTTTTAGAGAATCGAATTAGAGATGCTTTTGGATATGAGGGAACACCTATCCACTTAATTTCAAGAAAAAGAAACTAAAGAAAAAGGATGGATAACTATGTCAAATATTACTGTATTTGGTACTGGAAGTTGGGGAACTGCTTTAGCTAACGTTTTAGCAGATAATAATCACAACGTACTAATGTGGGGCAAAACTGAAAAAACTGTAAACGAAATAAATAAAGAACACAGCAATCATAAATATTTAAAAGATATATCAATTAATGAATCCATTAAATCTACGATGGACTTAAAGGATGCTGTACATCATTCATCAATTTATATAATCGCTGTACCTACAAAAGCGATACGAGAAGTTTCTACAAATATTAACGATATTGCATATGGAAAGAAAATCTTTATTCATGTATCTAAAGGAATTGAACCTGATACATTCAAGAGAATATCTGAGATGATATATGAATCAATAGACAGCAAAATTAACGGCGGTATCGCTGTACTATCTGGACCAAGTCACGCAGAAGAAGTTGCAATTAAACATCCTACTACAGTATCTGTATCTTCTGAAAATCAAGAAGTAGCGAGACTAGCTCAAGATCTATTTATGACTGATTATTTCCGAGTTTATACAAACAACGATTTAGTTGGAATTGAAATTGGTGGGGCTTTAAAAAATATAATCGCACTGGCTTCAGGTATAACTGATGGAATAGGCTACGGCGATAATGCAAAAGCTGCACTTATAACAAGAGGATTAGCAGAAATCACGCGATTAGGCGTTAAAATGGGCGCAGATCCTATGACCTTCTTAGGATTAGGCGGTATCGGTGATTTAATCGTTACATGTACTTCTGTACATTCTAGAAACTGGAAATGTGGAAATATGCTGGGTCAAGGAGCAACTTTAGATGAAGCTTTAGAAGAAATGAACATGGTAGTAGAAGGTGTTCGTACAACTAAAGCTGCTTATCATCTTGCTCAAAAGTATGACGTTGAAATGCCAATTACATCAAGTCTATATAAAGTATTATTCGAAGATTATCCTGTACCAGATGGGGTTAGAGATTTGATGGAACGAGATAAGAAGTCTGAGAATATTTAAGCAAGTGGGGTAGTGAAATGTTTGATATTTCAAGAATGGATTTAATGTGGGTATCTTTTTATTCAATTGGATTTATGATATTAGCAATAGTACTTGTATATTTATCAAGGTTTAAATTTAGTAATAGAATCATAAGTGGTATTACGATGTTTCTAGCGGTAATATCACTTATATTGGCAGGCGTCTTAATGATTGTCGTTTTAGGTGGGTCAAGCCATGGATAAACAAAAGCGTATTTACATATTATTATTTACTTGTGTGTTGTTGTTATCAGCATGTGCTTTTCCTGATAAAGAAAAGGCAGAAAATCAAGTTCCTGCTAAAGATCAATTAAGCATCGTCCAAACGGCTGTAGATGAATATCAAAAAGCCAATGATGGTTTATTACCTATCAAAGAAAGAGATGATAGCTACTCGATTTACCTACAACATCCAGTTGACTTCAATAAATTAAAACCTAAATTTATATCTCAATTACCAGGTAATTCTTTTGAGAATGGTGGTATTTATCAATACGTCATTATGGATGTAGATAAAGATCCTACTGTTTATTTAATCGATTTAAGAACTTCCGAAGTATTAAAAGATATTAGAATACGCATAGATGCTAGCGGTGAACCACTTCAGTTAGGTGATAAAGTAGCACCAAATGTTTATGAAATTGATTATAAGAAGTATGGTTTTAAAAAGAAACCAACTGTACCAAGCCCATATAGCAATGAAAGATTACCAGTATATATGAATGGCGGAAATGATTTTATTATTGATTATAGGCTCGATTTATCTAAAGAAATTAAAAAACGAAAAGACCTTCCAAAACCAGGAACGGACATCAGAAAATTATTGTATGAAGATTCGCCAGTACTACCAGCTTATTCGCCCGAATTTACAATAAATAGTGATAAAGAACCCGTTTTTAAATCAAAAGTGAAAAATTATTAATAAAATTCGAAAAATAGTGCATTTATAGCTTGTAAATCGTTGCAGTGACACAGGTTGTTGTGTTAAAGTCTTATCATAATGGTATTATACATATCATTAGATAACCTTTTGGGAGGTGAATTTGAAATGAACAAAACAGAATTAATCAATTCAGTAAGTGAGAAAGCTAATTTAACTAAAAAAGAAGCTGGTCTTGCTGTAGATGCAGTGTTCGAATCAATTCAAAAATCTTTATCAGATGGTGAGAAAGTACAATTAATTGGTTTCGGTAACTTTGAAGTACGCGAAAGAGCTGCTCGTAAAGGACGTAACCCTCAGACTGGTAAAGAAATTGATATCCCTGCAAGCAAAGTTCCAGCTTTTAAAGCAGGTAAAGCATTAAAAGATGCAGTTAAATAATGAATTGTATCTAAGCCCTTTTTAAGGGCTTTTTTTATTTGTCTTATTTCTTTTATTTCTTTAAATATATGCATTTTCATTTCAATAAAGTTAGTGTTAAGATATATAGGTGATAATGTTGAGGTGATAAGATGGATAATATAGAAAAAATTTATAATAAAGAAGTTGCTGAATTGTTAAAAGGCGTTAATAATAGTCGTATACCAGTAGTCAATCCAATAATAGCAAACATATTAAATGATATTAATATTGATATAAATGCTAAGCTTGCTACAATATCTATAGATGCCTCAATGCGCTTTTTAAATAGAATTGGAGAGCCTGGTGTATCCAATCAAGATATTCTAATCGGAGATCTTGTAAGTGCGTACTTTTACAAATGTGCTACATTACATAGAGATTTGCAATTTTTAGATATTATGACTAAAGCAATTAGTAAACAAAACGAACTAAAACAAACTCTTATAGATAGCAAGTCTCAAAATAATATTGATTCTCTAAAAGAAATTGAATCTATATTTATTTTAACTTTATTAGACTACTTTGATATTGAATTAGATAGAGAATCTATAAAAGAAGAGATATACGCATACTATTATAAAAGAAACCAAAGGACTGAATAAATAGTGGACAATAAATCTAAATCAGAACACGTACATCACGTTTTTCAAAATATATCTGGAAAATATGATACTTTAAATAATATTATAAGCTTTGAACAACATAAAAGATGGCGTAAATACGTTATGAAAGAAATGAACGTTAAACCTGGCAGTAAAGCTCTAGATGTTTGTTGTGGAACTGCTGATTGGTCAATTCAATTAAGTCACGCAGTTGGCCCATATGGAGAAGTAGTAGGATTAGATTTCAGCGAAAACATGTTAGAAGTAGGTAAAAAGAAAACCGAAAATATGGCTAATATCCATTTAATACATGGCGATGCAATGAATCTACCTTTTGAAGACGATGAATTCGATTATGTGACAATTGGTTTTGGTTTGCGAAATGTACCAGACTACAAGCATGTATTAAACGAATTAAAACGTGTTGTTAAACCAGGCGGTATGGTAGTATGTTTAGAAACGAGTCAACCAACTATACCAGTATTCAAACAATTATATAGTTTTTATTTCAAAAACATCATGCCATTATTCGGCAAATTATTTGCAAAATCTTTACAAGAGTACAATTGGCTTCAAGAATCAACTCAAAACTTCCCAGGTAAAAAAGAACTTGCTCAAATGTTTGCAGATGTTGGTTATGAAAGAATTAAATATAAAGGATTTACTGGTGGCGTAGCGGCTATGCATTTAGCTTATAAACCTAAATAAAAAGGTGATCACATGTATGACAAAACAAAGATAAACTTAAATAAAGAAGTAAAAGAAGTAGAAAAGCTTCTTAACAGTTATATTAATAGTGAGCAAAGTACTGTTAATGAAGCTTGCCAATATTTATTATCTTCTGGGGGTAAACGTATTAGACCACTTTTCACGCTTATTGCTAGTCAATTTGGTGATAGTGGGTCAAAAGATGTTAGAGCAGTCGCTACGACACTTGAATTAATACATATGGCTAGTTTAGTTCATGATGATGTAATTGATAAAAGCGATAAACGGAGAGGTAAATATACCATTGCAAAGAAGTGGGATACCCAGACCGCTGTCCTTACAGGAAATTATTTATTATCTCAGTCCTTAAACGTCGTGAGTACAATAGAACACGACAAATTACACGAGCAATTAGCTAAAGGTATAATAGAAGTATGCCGTGGCGAGTTATTCCAATTTGAAGACCAATTTGTTGCTGATCAATCTATTACAAACTATTTAAGGCGAATAAAACGAAAAACGGCACTTTTAATTTCATTATCAACTGAACTAGGTGCTTATAGTGCTCGAACAAGTGACGAGACAGCTCAAAAGCTTGGTAAAATTGGGTATTATATTGGTATGAGTTATCAAATTATAGATGATATTCTAGATTTCACAAGCACTGAAAAGAAGCTTGGTAAGCCAGTAGGATCAGATTTAAGAAATGGACATTTAACTTTACCAGTATTACTTAGAATGAAAAATTCTAAACAGTTCAAAGATAAAATACAGCAACTAAGTATAGATAGTTCTGATGAAGTATTTAACGCTGTTATACAAGAAGTTATTGAATCTGAAGAATTACAAAAGTCTAAAGAAGTGAGTAATAACTACTTGAAAAAAGCGGAAAAACTAATCAGTTCTCTCGAAAATGAATCCGGCCAAAAAATGCTAGCTGAAATTATTAAAAAAATAGGTAACAGAAACCACTAGAAAGCGGTTGCAAGTGGAGTCCCACAGTGATAAACTTATCTTGGATTTACATAAAACAAAGGTAGGGATTACATATGGACAGAACTTTTTTAATGATTAAACCAGATGCGGTGCAAAGAAATCTTATAGGGGAAATCGTTACTAGATTAGAAAGAAAAGGTTTAAAGCTTGTTGCTGCAAAGTTATTTCAAGCTGATGAAGCATTAGCTAAAGAACATTATTCAGAACATACAGATAAACCATTCTTTAACGCATTGGTTAGCTTTATTACTTCAGGACCTGTTTTTGCTATGGTTGTTGAAGGAAACAATGTTGTAGAAGTTACAAGAACACTTGTAGGTGAAACTAACCCATCTAAAGCTGCTCCAGGTACAATTAGAGGAGATTACGGTTTAGATTTAGGTAGAAATATTATACATGGCTCAGATTCAAATGAATCTGCAGAACGTGAGATTAACTTATGGTTTAATGAGTCTGAACTTAATGACTATAAATTAAACAATGAAAATTGGGTTTATGAAGAATAATTAATATATGGATTAGTTTAACGAATTTTTGTTAAACTAATCCTTTCTTTTTGTTAATTTAACGCGTTAAATATGATATGATTAATTTTATATTTAATTAACAGTAGGGAGAGATAATATGCGTTACTTAACATCAGGCGAATCACATGGCCCACAATTAACTATCATTATTGAAGGTGTCCCAGCTAATCTTAAAATCGATGTAAATGAAATAAATGAAGAAATGTTTAAGCGTCAAGGCGGTTATGGCCGTGGACGTCGTATGCAAATTGAGAAAGATTCAGTAGAAATTGTTTCTGGTGTAAGACATGGTTATACTTTAGGTAGTCCTATTACACTTATCGTAACAAACGATGACTTTAAACATTGGAGAAAAATCATGGGAGCAGATGCTTTAACTGAAGAAGAAGCTCAAAATATGAAACGTGTTATTACAAAACCTAGACCCGGACATGCAGATTTAGTAGGTGGTATGAAATATAACCATAGAGATTTAAGAAATGTTCTTGAACGTTCATCTGCACGTGAAACAGCTGCTAGAGTTGCTGTTGGTGCTGTTTCTAAAATATTATTAAAACAATTAGATATTGATATTTATTCACGCGTTATAGAAATTGGCGGCATTAAAGATGACTATGAATATACACTTGATGAAGTAAAAGCAAACATAGATCATAATGATGTACGTTGTATTAGTGATGATGTAGCAGAAAAAATGCGTGAGAGAATTGACGCAGCTAAAAAAGAAGGCGATTCTATTGGCGGTATAGTTGAAGTTGTAGTGGAAAACTTACCAGCTGGCATCGGTAGTTACGTACAATACGATAGAAAACTAGACGGCAGATTGGCTCAAGCTGTTGTAAGTATAAATGCTTTCAAAGGTGTAAGTTTTGGTGAAGGCTTTAAAGCTGCTGAAAAACCAGGTAGTGAAATCCAAGATGAAATAGCATACGATTCAGAAAAGGGATATTACCGACTTTCAAATCATTTAGGTGGTTTAGAAGGTGGCATGTCTAATGGTATGCCTATTGTTATAAATGGTGTTATGAAACCAATTCCTACACTATACAAACCATTAAACTCGGTAGACATTGAAACTAAAGAAGATTATAAAGCTACAATCGAACGTTCTGATAGCTGTGCCGTTCCAGCAGCAAGTGTTGTTTGTGAACATGTTATTGCATTCGAAATTGCTAAAGCTATCACAGAAGAGTATCAATCTAACCATATCGACCAATTACAAGATGCTATTCAGCAACACCGTGATTGGAATTTAAATTTCTAGGTGATGTCATGATATTTGAAACAACTTATACTAAAGATAATTATCCAATCATACTAAAAGATAATGCATTATCTGAACTCTCATCATATTTAAAACCAAATGAACAAAATATCGTTTTGATTGATCAAGATGTGTACAAATTTCATAAAGATTATTTAAAAGACCATTTAGATTCACTAAACCTTAAGTATTTAACGATAATAAGTGGAGAAATGTGTAAACAAATGTCTTATTTTGAATCTATCAGTGAAAAGTTGCTTTCAATGAATATTAATAGACAGTCTCAATTAATAGCTATTGGTGGAGGAGCTACAGGTGACTTTGTAGGTTTTCTTGCAGCAACACTACTAAGAGGTATTGATTTTATACAAGTGCCAACAACATTGCTCGCACATGATTCTGCTATCGGTGGGAAAGTAGGTATTAATGCTTCTGTTGGTAAAAATTTAATCGGTGCATTTCATCGTCCCAAAGCTGTTATATTCGATTTGCACTTTTTAAACACGCTTCCAAACACCGAGATTAGAAGTGGTTATGGTGAAATATTTAAACACGCTATATTAAATAACGAAGAAGAAGCTAATAAGTTAATGGCTACTTATCCCTCAATTAAAGAGTTAACACACTTAGAAGACATAGAAGCATTTTTAAAAATGGGTATTCAAACTAAATTAGATATTGTTATACAAGATGAGTTTGAAGGCAATGTTAGAAAACATTTAAACTTAGGTCATACTTTTGGACATGGTTTAGAATATTTGACTAAAATAGCTCACGGTGAAGCTGTCATGATAGGTATACTATTCCAAAAAATTATCAATCAAAAGATTACTGCTTACGATAACGAAGATAGTATTTTTAAATTTATAAATTATTTAAAAGAACTTGGCTATCCATTAAATATTTTAAATCAAGTTGATATTGAGAAAATATTTGAATATATGAAAAAAGACAAAAAAAATATTGGACAATCTATTCAAATGGTTTTACAAACGGGCGATGGTTCGTTTACAATTGAAGCCGTTTCTAAAGAAGAAGTATTAGATTCATTTATAAAGCTTAAGCAGCTAATAAATGATTAGAAGGAGTCCTACAAAATGGAAGATGTATATAAAGTTATAGATGATATTCATATGCAAAATATTAACCAATTAGACGAAAAGATAGATAGAGTATTACAATCTGATGATCACGATGCGCTATTTATGCTTGGTGAAACATTATACAAATATGGAATTGTGGATCAAGGTGTAAAAATATTTGAAGAATTATATATGCTATACCCTGATGAAAATGAAGTGCTTGTATATTACGTAGAAGGTCTAATTGACCAAAATGAGTTAGATAGAGCACATGAAGTATTATTTAATAGCCCAACCTCTACTGAAAAATTAATGCTTGAAGCTGACTTATATCAACAACAAGGATTATTCGAAGTAGGTATAGAAAAATTAATAGAAGCAAAAGAAATCGAACCAGATGATATGGTTATTACATTTGCTCTGGCTGAAATGTATTATTATGATGGTCAGTATTTAAAAGCAATTAGAAACTATGAATCAATTGTTCAAACAGGCGAAGATATTATAAACGGTATATCTATTTACGCTAGAATGGCAGATTCCAGTTTACAAAGTGGCGCTTATGAAGAAGCAGTTAAATATTATGAATATGTATCTGAAATGGATATGACTGTGGAAGATTATTTCAAACAAGCGATTAGTTATCAGAAGAATGAACTGACACAAGAAGCGATTAAGCAACTTGAAAAACTATTACACAAAGATCCTGACTTCATGCAAGCTTATCATTATCTACTGCAAATTTATGAATCTGAAAAAGATTATGAAAAAGCGATTGAGATTGGTAAAGAAGGTCTACGTTTAAACGCTTATTACAAAGAATTAATGACTGACACAGCACGCTTAATGTTGACGACAAATGATGAACATGGTGCTTTACTATTACAAGATGCTCTAACTGTTGATCCATCATATACAGAAGCTGCTATTTTATTAGCGGACTATTATCGAGAGAAAGATAATACTACAGGTTTAATTAACTTACTAACTTATATTGATGAAGATGACATTGATCCAATAGTAGCATGGCATATTGCTTATGCATTTGGCATTGAAGAGCGTGATAAAGAAGCTCAACATTTTTATGATTTAGCGTATCCGGATTTAACTCAAAACATTGATTTCTTAAATGACTACTATCATTACTTAATTGAAATTGGCCAAATTGCCACTGCTAAAAACATTCTAGAATCTATTCGTAAAATTGACCCAGAAAATCCTTACTGGGACCAAGAATTAGAAAGATTACAATAAGTAGGTTATTCCAATGGAACATACATGGCTCATTTATGAAAAGCAACGTTTTATTGAATATATTCTATATCAATATGAGTTTAAAAATGCTGAAAGTGTATGGATTTTAAATTTAATTAAGAGTAACCCTAAATACTTATCAAATATTTCATTTGCGAAAGAAATGACAGACGATCGATTTCTATCAATAAGTACTAAACAATCTAATCAATTATCTCTAATGTATTGTAAAGAAAAATTTTGCATTGATGATGGCAGACAGATTTTTCATGATATTAGATTAGATCAGTCTCATTTAAATGTGATTCTCTATTTAAATCAAAGAGATGATCGTCTAAATAGAATAATGTTACTGCAAATGTTATTTGATCAATTTAGCGATAACGAAAATGTTAATTTTTCTAAAGATAACCCAAAAGAATATAGCATTTATCATTGGGAACAATTAATTAGGAATGAAATTGATCGAGCATTAGATAATAACGATCAGGAAACATTTTTGGAAATGACTAAAATATTACAATTCATTAATGAGTTGGAGGAAAATTGGTAATGTTATTCAATCATGCAGATTTAAAGGATTTAAAAAATAATTTAGAATATATCGACACAGCGATTATCCCTGTTTCAAATATAGATATGACTAATCAATTAATTACATCTTGTGATCAAAGTGAAACGATTCAATTAGTCGGTATGTTAACTGAAAAGCAATTCAAAGGCAGATTATTATTAACTCCAGCTTTCTTTACTAGTGGTTTTCATACTGAACATATACAATCATTCATTCAAAGTCTTAAAGAATATGGTTTAACTAATATTATTATTTTAACAAGTGATAAATTAGAAAATATTGAAACTGAAGAAATATATACTGTTAATACTATTCCGATGGCCGACTTAGATGAGGAAATGAAACGCACACTTATAGAAGACGAAGTTAAAAACTTCATGAAATTTATAATAAAAACTTGGAATAAGAAATAGATAGAAACAATTGGGAAAGAAATTTTCCCTCTAAGAATAGCTAGGAGTGAAAAGCTTGATTTAAATGCATTTTCAATCCACTTAACTCCTACTATTATAACGAATTAGGCTTAGGCAATTAAATTTGTCTAAGCCTATTTTCTTTTTGCTCAAAAATAGTGAATAAAACCACAAGAAATAAAAATATAAATTGTGACAAAGCGTTGACCGTCTTGAGATAATAGGCTAAAATTAAATTGTCCTAGTTATAAAAGAACGATTAATAGAGGGGGGAATCTAAATGAGCCAACGTGTCACACGACGCCAATTTTTAAACTATTCATTAATGGGTGTTGGGTCATTTATGGCTGCTGGTATGATTTTACCTATGGGTAGATTTGCGCTTGATCCTGTTTTTAAAGCAGAGGGCAAAGGCGATATGATCGCTACAGGCGTAAAAGAGTCTGAACTTGGTAAAGAGCCAATTAAAGTTGACTTTAAATTTGAGCAAGAAGATGCTTGGTACACGAGTGAAGTTACCGAATTCGCTTGGGTATACAAGGATGGTAAAGACATTGTCGCATTATCACCAGTCTGTAAACATTTAGGATGTACAGTTCAGTGGAATGGTGACAATTCAAATCCAAATCAATTTTTCTGTCCATGTCATAACGGACGTTATGAGAAAAATGGTAAGAATGTACCTGGAACGCCGCCATTAGCACCATTAGATCAATATGAAGTAAAAGTGAAAGATGGCATTATTCAAATCGGTAATAAACATGAGAACGAATTAGCTAAATAAGGAGGGATTAACAATGATAGATAAAATCTATGATTGGGTCGATGACAGACTTGATATTACACCAATTTGGCGAGATATTGCTGATCATGAAGTGCCAGAGCATGTTAACCCTGCTTATCACTTTTCAGCTTTCGTATATTGTTTTGGTGGATTAACGTTTTTCATTACAGTTATCCAAGTTTTATCAGGTATGTTTTTAACTATGTATTACGTACCAGATATCGTAAACGCTTGGAAATCAGTTTACTATTTACAACACGATGTTGCTGCAGGTGTTATCGTTCGTGGTATGCACCATTGGGGGGCTAGTCTAGTAGTAGTAATGATGTTTTTACATACACTTCGTGTATTCTTTACAGGCTCATATAAACAGCCTAGAGAATTAAACTGGGTTGTAGGTGTCTTAATATTCTTTGTAATGCTTGGTTTAAGTTTTACTGGTTATTTATTACCATGGGATATGAAAGCACTATTCGCAACTAAAGTTGGTTTACAAATTGCAGAATCCGTCCCTATTATAGGGCCTTGGGTTAAAACATTACTGGCAGGGGATGCAGAAATAGTTGGTGCACAAACTCTGACTCGTTTCTTTGCGATTCATGTATTCTTCCTTCCTGCTGCACTATTCGCGTTACTGGCAGCACACTTTATAATGATCAGAAAACAAGGTATTTCAGGTCCACTATAAAATTAACGTGAATAAATGAAAAAGGAGGTCATGCGACATGCATCGCGGTAAAGGGATGAAGTTTGTTGGTGACTCAAGAATTAAGTCATACGACAAACCAAAGTTAAATAGAGATTATTCAGAATTTCCAGGTCGTACTGAAAGTTTCTGGCCTGACTTTCTACTTAAAGAATGGATGACTGGAGCAGTTTTCTTAATTGCTTATTTATGTTTAACAGTTGCACATCCATCGCCACTTGAACGTGTGGCGGATCCATCTGATACTGGTTATACACCATTACCAGACTGGTATTTCTTATTCTTATATCAAATACTTAAATATTCATTTGCATCTGGTCCATATAATACTTTTGGTGCTATCGTCTTACCAGGTATCGCATTTGGTGCATTACTATTAGCACCATGGTTAGATAGAGGCCCTGAACGTAAATGGACAAAGAGACCATTTGCATCTGGATTTATGTTATTAGCAGTTGCTATTTTGTTCTACACTACTTGGGAATCTAGTTATTACCATGACTGGAAACAACAAGCTAAGCAAGGTCAAATTGTATTCTCAAACTTAGATAAATCTGACCCTGTATATACGGACATCATCAAGTCAAACTGTACAAGTTGTCATGGTGGTGAGTTGACCGGTGGGCAAGGTCCAAACCTAGTCGAATCTAAACTACCTGAAGAGGGCGTAAAAGGTTTCGTCGAAAAAGGGGCTGGTAAAATGCCTAGCTTTAAAGATACCCTTTCTAAAGAAGAAATAGATAAAGTTTCGAAATACGTTGCAGATTTACATGAAACAGACTCTAATGGTAAAGAATTGAAAAAATAATAATTTAAAGGGATAGGGACATAAATCTTATTTTACAAAAAAAGATTTCTTAGTCCCACCCCGGCAAAGTATGACTCGAATTGAAATAAAGCTTAATAAAAGCACATTTTCAGACCAGTCAGCTACTGCCAATATAATAAATCAGGCTGAGACATTATTATGTCCCAGCCTCTTTTTTCAAAGGAGAATTTAAATGGCATTTTGGAAATACGTAATGGGCCAAAAACCAATGCTTGCCACATTTTTTATAGCCAATCTACTAGGCACTGTTTACGGATACATATGGTATGGTGGTCAACTTGCTGAGACAAAATGGTACTTTTGGCCATTTGTACCAGACAGCCCAACAGCAACATTCTTCCTAATAATAGCTATAGCAGCCATATATTTTAATCGTCATTTAGGGCTTTTTGAATGTTTAGCATTTATTACTTTAATTAAATACGGAGCATGGGCAGTACTTATGAATTTATTTGTGATGATACATTATGAGCAACTTGTTCCAATGGCGCTCATGTTAATGGTTTCTCATGGCATTATGGTTGTACAAGCATTTATGTTCTATCCATTATTTGAAATCAAAACATGGCATATCGTCGTTACAATGATATGGGTTTTCCATAATGATGTGATAGATTATGTATATCATCAATATCCAGTTTATAGTATGTTGAGCCAATACGAGGCACACATAGGATATTTAGCTTTCTGGTTAAGTATTATTCCATTCTTACTATTAATATATTTACAAAAAACATTTAAATTAGGGTCAAAACATTTGACGTGAAGGTCTTCACTCCGTAATATATAATTTAAGAGGGATAAAAAGGAGGAAGTTATTTGTTTTCATTTATTATATATTTCATAATCATTATGATTGTCCCTATGTACTTCCAATATAAAGTAAAATCAACTTACAACAAATATTCTAGAGTACGCTCAACTAGTGGCAAGACGGGAAGAGAAGTTGCTGAAGAAATTTTAGCAGCAAATGGTATTCATGATGTACAAGTATTGCAAGGTGAAGGGTTCTTATCAGATCACTTTGATCCGGTTAAGAAGAGAGTAGTATTATCACCTGATAACTTTAACAAGCCTACTGTAGCTGGTACAGCAATCGCTGCCCACGAAGTAGGACACGCAATCCAACATGCACATGGATATGCATTCTTAAAATTTAGAACAGCATTATTACCACTTGCAAACCTTGGAAGTTCATTATCGTATATCATTATTTTAGCAGGTATTGTATTAACGGCATTAAGCAATACATTTGGTACAACTCTATTATGGGTAGGTATCGTATTCATGTCATTCGCTGTACTATTTACAATTATTACATTACCAGTTGAATTTGATGCGAGTAAACGAGCAATGCGACAAATTGAGAAATTAAATATGGTCAATCAACAAGAATACAAACATGCTAAGAAAGTATTATCAGCAGCAGCTATGACATATGTAGCAGCAACTGCAGTAGCAGTAGCAGAACTTGCTAGATTTATACTAATAGCACGTAGTGGTGACTAATTAACAAGAAGCTGAGACATTATGATGTCTTAGCTTTTTTTATATGGAGGATTATAATAAATTCGGTATTGCCCAGGTAAAAACAGTATTTAATCTGATAATGTAGCGCACCATAAAAATTTATTTTGGTTCAACTTTTGGGGTGCACTTCATAAAAGGTGCTCTAGTTGGATTATTGTCTTAGTTAATCCAACAAAAGGTGTTCTAATTGGATTTTCGACTTAATTAATCCAATAAAAAGGGCTCTAGTTGGATTATTGTCTTAATTAATCCAACAAAAGGTGATCTAGTTGGATTATTGTCATACTTAATCCAACAAAAGGTGCTCTAGTTGGATTATTGTCTTAGTTAATCCAATAAAAAGGGCTCTAGTTGGATTATTGTCTTAGTTAATCCAACAAAAGGTGATCTAGTTGGATTATTGTCTTAGTTAATCCAACAAAATGTGTTCTAATTGAATTTTCGACTTAATTAATCCAATAAAAAGGCTCTATTTGGATTATTGTCTTAGTTAATCCAACAAAAGGTGTTCTAATTGGATTATTGTCTTAGTTAATCCAACAAAAGGGGTTCTAATTGGATTATTGTCTTAGTTAATCCAATAAAAGGTGCTCTAATTGGATTATTGCCTTAGTTAATCCAACAAAAGTACAATTCGTGAGTTTACGACATTCTTAATCCAATAACAGAACCCAATCGCAATTTAATTCATCCACGATCCAAATCACTTCTCAATCTAAGTTTTTCTATACCTTTATACGGTGCTATTTTGCGGTAAACTCAACTATGCCGAGTTTATTACATTGTCATTATGTATATAAATCCTTTATAATTTTATTAAGTGGGCTCAAAAAAACAAAATATAAATATTAGGGGGAAGTACAATGGATATGCATGAAATGCAAAAGGAAGTAGATGCATATATTTCTCAGTTTAAGACTGGTTATTTTTCTCCATTAGCGAATTTAGCTCGTTTGACTGAAGAAGTGGGTGAACTTGCTAGAGAAATTAATCATTCTCATGGTGAGAAAAAGAAAAAATCTACTGAAGAAGATAATACAATAGAAGCAGAATTAGGAGATAATTTATTTGTTTTAATTTGTCTTGCTAACTCTCTAGATATAGATTTAAATCAAAGTTTTGAAAATACAATGCAAAAATTTAATACGAGAGATAAAGATCGTTTTGAACGCATAGATGAAAATAGTAAGGAGGATTAACATGAAAATAGGGATAACTTGCTATCCTTCTATGGGTGGTTCTGGCATAGTAGCCACAGAATTAGGGTTAGAAATGGCTAAAAGAGGACACGAAATACATTTTATCACTTCTAATATGCCCTTTAGGATGAAAGAACCTGTGCCAAACGTGACTTTTCACCAAGTTGATGTTAATCAGTATTCAGTATTTCAATATCCTCCATATGACATAACATTAAGCGCTAAAATTGCAGACGTTATCAATGATTATGATTTAGACATTTTACATATGCATTACGCTGTACCACACGCTATATGTGGAATATTAGCAAGACAAATTTCTGGTAAAGATGTTAAGATTATGACGACATTACATGGTACTGATATAACTGTATTAGGATATGACACTTCTTTACAAAGCGCGATCCGATTTGGCATTGAGAAAAGTGATGTCGTTACAAGTGTTAGTAACAGCTTGAAAAAGGAAACTTATGAAATTATACAACCAGATAAAGAAATCAAAACAATTTATAATTTCGTTCAAGAAGACAGTTTCCCCCAAGTTTACAATAAAGAATTAAAATCTAGATATGGCATTAAAGAAGATGAAAAAGTGATTACATTCGTATCAAACTTTAGAAAAGTAAAACGAGTGCATGATGTCGTAGAAACATTTTCTAAAATAAATAAAGAAATTAAATCAAAGTTACTTTTAATCGGTGACGGTCCGGAACTTCAGGATGCTAAAGAGCAAATAAAATCAATGGGCATAGAAGATAATGTACTGTTTTTAGGTAAACAAGATAAAGTGAACACATTCTATCAAATGTCTGATATTACACTTCTATTAAGTGAAAAAGAAAGTTTTGGTCTCGTACTTCTAGAAGCTATGCTTACTGGTGTTTTACCTATAGGGACAAACGCTGGTGGTATAAAAGAAGTAATCAAAGATGGTATTACAGGATATACTGTAGATGTTGGTGATACTGACTTAGCAAGTAAACGAGCGATTGATTTATTAACTGATAGCGAATTGTATAACAAAATGCAACAAGCTATGATACAAGATGTTAAAGAGCGATTTTCATCTAAAGTTATCGCTGATCAATATGAAAATTGTTATATTAACATGTTAGGAGATTAATATGAATGACACAAAAATTTTCGAACAGTCTAAATGGATAATCGAACAACTTGAGAATTATGGCCATAAAGCTTTTTTTGTTGGAGGATCTGTACGTGATTTTTTAATGAATAAAGCAATTTCAGATGTTGATATAACAACGAGTGCCTTACCAGATGAAGTAGAGTCTATTTTTGACAAAACACTACCAATCGGTAAAGAACATGGAACGATTATGGTTATAAGTAATGAACAACAATTTGAAGTTACAACTTTTAGAAAAGATGGAGATTATGTAGATCATCGTAGACCGACATCAGTTCAATTTGTAACGGATTTATACGAAGATGTTGCTAGACGTGATTTTACAATGAACGCTTTAGCCATGGATAAAAATTATGGTATACATGATTATTTTAACGGCAAAGAAGATATCGAAAACCACATTATTAAAGCTGTAGGTACACCATTAGATAGAATGAATGAAGATGCATTACGCATAATGAGAGGTATTCGTTTTCAAGCACAAACTGGTTTTGATATTGAAATAGACACTCAAAATGCTATGAAAGACACTGTTCATTTATTAAGTAACATTTCAATAGAACGCATAATAGTAGAGTTAAAAAAGCTTATCTCTGGCAGTTATATAAAAGAATCAAAGAGAACAATTGATTATTTATCAATTTTTCAACATATACCATTTTTTGAACAAATTAAGAATGATGAAATTTTTATGCCTACTGACGCAGACTTTGACTTATGGATTGGAGCCTTATGCTTCATTTATAAAGTCGACACAACTTCACTAAATACACTCAAAATTAGTAATTTAGAACGAAAACAAATCATAGCTTATGTAGAGTTACTTAAATCATTTTCCAAAAAGAATATTAGCAAACAACAATTAACTTTAATCGTTTATAAATATGGTGATGTTCAAGTCAAAAATATTTTAAATCTTATTAAAGAATATCATGAAATTTTAAATATTGAATATCAACCAGTTATTATGAATAACATATTAATAGATGAAATATATGGTAAACTACCTATATACAATAAATCGGAATTAAATATTAATGGCCAAATATTAATGACCGAATTTAATAAAACTGGTGGACCGTGGATTAAACATGCTTTAAACCAGCTGGAAGAGGCTGTTGTATTAAATAAAGTGAACAATAAACGGTATGAATTAATAGAATGGATGAGAGAACATGTCGAAATATAAGCATGAAATAATTCGTTATTTATACAAACAAAATGAATATTTATCTGGTCAACATATAGCTGAAGCTTTAGACTGTTCAAGAGTAACGGTAAAAAAAGTGATGGATCAATTACGTAATGACGGATATGAAATAGAATCTATATCTAATAAAGGTTATAAGCTCAATCAACTTCCTGATAACTGGCAAGAAGATATTGTTAATATAGATATTCAAAATAACAAAATATTAAATAAAGCATATGTAGAACCACAAGTTGATTCTACTCAAATCTTAGCTAAGTCGATACTCAATAAAGATGATGGTTCTTTCATAGTATTGAGCGATGAGCAGACGAAAGGAAGAGGTCGTTTCAATCGACCATGGTCATCATTAAAAGGCAAAGGATTATGGATGTCAGTTGTATTAAGACCAGACATACCAATTCAAAAAATGTCGACATTTAATTTATTTATTAGTCTAGCAATTCAAGAAGTTATCGAAGAGCATTACCAGTTGCCAAGTAAAATCAAATGGCCGAATGATATATATATCAATGAAAAAAAAGCATGTGGATTTTTAACAGAAATGATAGCTGATACTGATGGCGTAAATGCAATTATATGTGGAATAGGCTTAAATTTAAATCAAACCGAAGAAGATTTTAAGAAGGCAAAGCAGGATCGTGCAACAAGTTTACATATTGAAAAAGAAAGTCATATTGAGCCATATCAATTTTTAGAGAACTTATTACTTTCCATCGAAGACAAATATGAACAATTTTTAAATGGGGAATTTACCGATATAAAAGAGGTATATAAAAGTAAAAGTATGATTTGGAATCGTGAGCTGACATATACTGAAGGCAAGAAAAGAATAAAAGGGCGAGCAATTGATATTCAAGATAATGGCTTTTTAACAGTGATATCTCAAGATGGTGAACTTTATCAATTTATGAGTGCAGATATCGAAATATAGGAGAGATAATATGGCACAAAGATACGCGGTTGTAGATTTAGAAACAACTGGTAATCAAATACAATATGACGAGATTATACAAATTGGTATAACTTTTGTAGAAGGTTTCAAAGTCGTGGATACATATCATACATATGTAAAAACAGATTTAGAAATCCCATCTTTTATACAAGCTTTAACGAACATAACAGAACAAGACTTATTTGAAGCACCTTATTTTGAAGAAGTTAGCAAATCCCTTTACGCACAACTAAAAGATTGTGTATTTGTTGCGCATAATGTTTTATTTGATTTAAATTTCTTAAAATCTCACTTTGAAAAACATCAAATTGAATTTGAACCAAAATTAGCGATAGACACGATGGAGTTATTTAAAATTGCTTTCCCACAAGAAGAAAGTTATCAATTAAGTGAATTAAGCCAATCTTTAGAAGTAGATTTAAATCAAGCACATAGTGCAGATGAAGATGCGAAAGCAACAGCCTTATTATTTATTAAAGCTATTAAAAAAATAGAATCATTACCGATAGACACAATTAAACAATTATATTATTTATCGAAATCTTTAAAATATAACTTAAGTGACGTGCTTTTCGAAATCGTAAGAACTTCTCAAGGTAAAGAAGAATCACTGCATAATATTAAAAAATATCAAAATATATATTATTTAAAGCAAAAACCTATAAAGAAATCTAGTAGTAAAGATACGATTTCTATTGATGAAGCGTATGAAAGAATTTTAGAAAAGTTCGGATTTGATTATCGTAAAGAACAATATCAACTTGTTCAACAGTTATTTGATTCGTTACTGCATAATGAAAATGCGTTGATTGAAGCGCCTCTAGGTAGTGGCAAATCTATGAGTTTCGTTCTTGCATCTTTATTATATTATTTAGAAACTGGCGAACATATTCTCGTTTCGACACATACTAAATTATTACAAAATCAACTATTAGAACAAGAATTTAACAAAGTATTAGATGTGCTCAATCTTGATTTGAAAGCTATGATTATTAAAAGTAAAGATCATTATATATCTTTAGGTTTAATTTTGAATATTTTACAAGATGACACTGACAATTATGAAGCTACCATTCTTAAAATGCAGCTTTTAGTATGGATACTTGAAACTGAAACTGGAGACATCGAACAATTGCACTTAAAAGGTGGACAAAAAGTATTTTTCGAACAAAAAAGAACAACGTATGTACCTTTTAAAAATGATATACATTACTATCAATTTGTTAAGGAAAGTGCGAATCATGTAGAAATAGGGATAACTAATCATGCACACTTACTTCAACATAGTACAGAAGACACTGTATACCAATTATTCAAACACATAATTGTAGATGAAGCGCATAGAATACAAGACTACGCTTTAAATCAAGTAACTGATGTATTAAGCTATCAACACATTAAATATCACCTTGGTTTATTAGGTAAAAATGAACAAGAGAAATTATTTAAGAGGTTGGATAAGTTAGAAAACAGAAGAGTTATAGAACAATATCCAATTGAACCGATTGATATTTATCAACTTAAACGAGATATAGATTTATTGCATGAACAAAATGAAAATTTATTTGATAATTTAATGGATCAAATTAACGAAAAACATCATAATCAGCAACAATATGACAATCAAATCCATTACTTTTATGATTTAGAAATTGATGAGATTTCCGAAATTTTCAAGAAGCAAATTAGTACAATAAATCAAATATTATCAAGATTCAAATCTTATACACATGCTCATATAAAAGCATTTAGAAAAGAGCTTATTTATATTTATCATCAATATACTAAAATTTATAATATGATAAAAGCAGGGCAAGTGCCGTTTGTTTCTATAAAAAAATTATCCCAGAAATCAACACTTTCTTTATTTGTAAAAAAAGAAGAAGTGAAAGATTTATTAAATGAAGTATTCATAGAACAGTTTAATAGTAATATATTTATTTCAGGGACTTTAACAGTTAATGAATCATTTAACTCGTTTAAATCAATGTTTCCAGATGATATAGCATTTAAAAGCTATTTCCTAAATGATATATACGATTTAAAAAATCAAGCATCATGTTTCGTTCCAGAAAACATGCCACAATATCAATACCAAGACCAAGATGAATACATTGAAACAATCGTGCATTATTTATCAGCTTTTGTAACTGAAACCAATCAAAAATGTTTAGTTTTATTTACCAATTATTCAATGTTGTATCAAGCTTATCGATATATGGAAGAACTAGAAATGTTTAGTGATTATGTCATTTTAATGCAGCAACAACATTCGCACGTCTATAAATTAGTACAACAATTTAATCAGTTTGATAAAACGATATTGTTAGGTACTTTGTCATTCTTTGAAGGCTTCGATTATCAATCTGCCGGAATAAAATGTGTCATGATGACAAAATTACCGTTTATACATCAAGACGACCCAAGATATCATCTGATGAAAGATGAATTTGAAAATCCTTTTAAAGATTTTGTTTTGCCTGATGCAGTAACAAAATTCAGACAAGGTATTGGCAGATTAATTCGTAACAAACATGATCAAGGCTTACTTGTGTGCTTTGACAGAAGAATTTTAGATAGTACTTATAGTAAATTTTTCATTAATGCTTTAGGAGAAATACCTGTTATAGAAGGCGACATAGATAAATTTACAGATAAGCTAAGAAAATATTCAAACAGATAGCAGTTCCATGTATTATTTGATAAAATAACAATAGGTAATTTATTTGAATAGGAGAAATAATAATGAACATAACGATTAAACAAGCTAAAGATTATGTCAATCAAGAAGTGACAATCGGTGCTTGGATTGCTAACAAGCGATCAAGTGGTAAAATTGCGTTTTTACAATTAAGAGACGGGACAGGCTTTATGCAAGGTGTTGTAGTTAAAGCTGAAGTTTCGGAAGAAGTATTCCAAACTGCAAAATCTATAAACCAAGAGTCATCTGTATATATTACAGGAACAATTACAGAAGATGACCGTTCTAAATTTGGATATGAAATACAAGTAAGTGATATTGAAGTTATTTCAGAATCACATGATTATCCAATCACACCAAAAAATCATGGTACAGAATTCTTGATGGACCACAGACATTTATGGTTACGTTCTAAACGTCAACATGCTGTTATGAAAATTAGAAACGAAATTATTCGTGCGACATATGAATTCTTTAATGACAATGGATTTACAAAAATAGATCCACCTATATTAACGGGAACTGCACCAGAAGGTACGAGTGAGTTATTCCATACTAAATACTTTGATGAAGATGCATTCTTATCACAAAGTGGCCAGTTATACTTAGAAGCTGCTGCAATGGCGCACGGAAGAGTATTCAGTTTCGGACCAACTTTCAGAGCAGAAAAATCAAAAACTAGACGTCATCTAATTGAATTCTGGATGATTGAAGGCGAAGTGGCTTTCATGAACCACGATCAAAGTTTAGAAGTACAAGAAAACTATGTACATCATATAATTAAATCTGTACTTAAAAACTGTCAATTAGAATTAGAACTATTAGAAAGAGATACTTCTAAATTAGAACAAGTTACAACTCCTTTCCCTCGTATTACTTACGACGAAGCAGTTGAGTTCTTAATTGAGGAAGGCTTTACTGATATTGAATGGGGAGACGACTTTGGAGCGCCACATGAAACGGCTATCGCTAACCACTACGATAAACCAGTATTCATCGTGAACTACCCAACTAAAATTAAACCATTCTATATGGAACCAAATCCAGAAAACCCTGATACAGTATTATGTGCTGACTTAATTGCACCCGAGGGATATGGTGAGATTATTGGTGGCTCAGAAAGAATTAATGATTTAGAATTATTAAATCAACGTATTAAAGAATACGGTCTTGATCCAGAAGCTTACGAATACTACACTGACTTAAGAAAATACGGTAGTGTTCCTCATAGTGGTTTTGGATTAGGCCTTGAAAGAACAGTAGCTTGGTTAAGTGGCGTAGAACATGTAAGAGAAACATCACCATTCCCAAGATTATTAAATCGCTTATATCCATAGGAAGTGGGACAGAAATCTCATTTAAACCCCACCTCGACAGGATAACTAGGTTTGAAAAGCTTGATATGACCGTATTATCAATCCTGTCAGTTATGGCTAATATAATGAATGAGTCTGGGACATTTATTTATGTCTCAGACTCTTCTATTACAAAGTAGGTGAAATAAACATGTACACGAGCCAAATGTTAAAAGAAAAACCGGTTGTAATACAAAGATCTTTATTTAATCATTACGCAGATTTAGGTTTAAATGAAAAACAATTTGTTATTTTAATTAAACTATTGGATAAAGAAAATAACAGTGGTCTACAACCACCTTTAGAAGAAGTTCAACAAGGAACGAGTTTATCTATACAAGAAGTTAGTCACATAGTTAACCAATTATCTTTGCTGAAATGTATAGATATTAAAATCGAAAAAGACGAACAGCATAAATATAATGAGTTTATATCATTCGAACCATTGTATGAACAACTTGCTTTAGTTTTAAACGAAAGTACTCAAGAAAATGAAAATGAAAAATTAAATATTCAATTCAAAAATTTGTTCCAAGAATTTGAATCTACTTTTGGTAGACCTTTAACACCTCTAGAAGTACAAACACTCAATCACTGGATTGATAGTGACAAACATTCTAACGAGCTGATTATGAGTGCTCTAAACGAAGCACACAGTTTAGAAAAATTGAGTTTTAAATATATAGATAGAATTTTATTAAATTGGAAAAAGAAAAACATCACAACAGTTTCTTCTTCTAAACAAGAAAGTGAAAAATTTAATCAAAGTAAAAAAGTAAAACATAATGTTAATTTAATCCCAACTTTTGATTGGGTGAATGGGGAGAATCCTTATGATAAGTAAAAAGAAAGCATTAGAAATGGTTGATGTAATTGACGGGATGTTTCCTGATGCTGAATGCGAACTTAGACATGATAATCCTTTCGAACTTACAATTGCAGTATTACTATCTGCCCAATGTACAGACGTCTTAGTCAATAAAGTTACAAAATCTTTATTTGAAAAGTACAAAACACCTGAAGATTATTTAAATGTAAGTTTAGAAGAATTACAAGATGATATTAGATCGATAGGTTTATACCGCAATAAAGCTAAAAACATACAGAAATTATGCCAATCATTATTAGATAACTATGATGGTATCGTTCCACAAACACATAAAGAACTAGAATCATTAGCTGGAGTAGGTAGAAAAACAGCTAACGTAGTCATGAGTGTTGCTTTTGGAGAACCATCACTAGCAGTGGATACACATGTAGAACGTGTTTCAAAACGATTAGGAATATGTAGAATTAAAGATAATGTTCGACAAGTAGAAGATAGACTATGTAGCATTATCCCTAGAGAACGTTGGACGAAAAGTCATCATCAACTTATATTCTTCGGAAGATACCATTGTGTAAGTCGTAAACCAAAATGTGAAGTATGTCCTTTATTAGATGATTGTAGAGAAGGGCAAAAACGATTAAGAGCAGGATTAGTAAAGGTTGATGGCGCATGATAGATAAAAATGACTTTATAGAACTAGAAGAACAAATAGAACCGTTAGTAAAGCAAAAGCAATTAAAAACTGATAAAGCACGACAACTTCTAGATCAATATTACAAACTAATTATGGACTATTTTAAACAAATCAATGAAATAGAAGAGTTTGATATAGGTAATATAGAACAATATCCAATAGTACCTATGAACTTTTCAGAAAGATATCAATATATTAATCAGCGAATCTATCACTTTATGGGATATAGACAAATGGTGACACTTAAAGATGAATTGATTAAGATGAATGCGAGATATCAATTGCAACTAAAAAGAAAACGAAACTCACAAAAATAAAAGGTCTTTTCATTAGATAAATTATTCTAATGAAAAGACCTTTTTTATTGGATGAGGAATTTATATTTATGGGGCTAAAGAGCTTGTTTGAATGGACTTGCAAGTTAGAGCAGGTGATTTTACATTTATTATTGTCACGTTTGATAAGAAAAGGCAACAAAGCCACTCTTATTGTCACGTTTGATAAGAAATGACAACAAGGACACTCTTATTGACACGTTTGTTAAGAAATGACAACAAGGCTACTCTTATTGTCACGTTTGATAAGAAATGACAACAGCCGCGCCCTAAACAACACTATTTTGTATCAAACAAAAAAATGGTAGCTCCTATGAGCTACCATTTTTCTTTAATTTTCATCTTTTGCTTGTTCTGCAGCTTGTTCTGCTGAACTAGAGCTGGATGAGCTATTAGTGGAACTATCACTTGAGGAATCATCTTCATCACCATCAGAGTCGGAGTCAGAGGATTCTTCAGTTGTAGGTTGTTCCGTTGTTACATCTTCATTACGTGCTTGTTGTGGAGATGTATTAGATTGTGTTGAATTCTGTGTTGAGTTTCTTTGTGTTGTTTGTGGTTCATTTGTATTTACGTTGTTATTGTTGTTTGAGAAATTGTAACTGTCATTGTTTTCTTGTTCGTTGCCAGTGTCTGGTGATGAACTAGTTGTTGTTTGATTATCCTCATTACCAGCAACACTTAAGCTCTTGCCGCTACCTGATACTGAATCTGGTTTTTCAAAGTCAGTACCATCGTAACTTGAAATTTGACTCATTACATCTTTGAATAACGTTTGTGGTTTTACTTGTTCGTCATGTCCTAAGAATGAGTTTTCACCGTATTCTTTAACTTTAGTGAAGCCCATCCATACTGACATTGTGTACTGTGGTGTATAACCAGTAATCCAAACGTCTTTAGCTGCATTTTCAGGTAAGTTATATTCAGTGTAAACTTCGTCACCATAAGTACCTGTACCTGTCTTAGCAGCTACGTTAAGTCCGCTAATACCCATTCCGTAAGCTGAACCATAAGGATCGAATGTTCCTTTAAGCATTTCAGTTAACATATAAGCAGTGTAATCTTCCATAGCTTTATGGCTTTCTTTAGAGAACTTAATTGTTTCATCATCTTGTGTTACAACTTTTCTTATTGATTTAGCTTCGTTGTATGTTCCGCCGTTACCCATAGAAGCAAATGCTGATGCTAATTGGGTAGTGGAGAATTCAGATTGTGAACCACCAAGTACTTCTGATGGACCGATTGTATCTTTATAATTTAAGTTTACTTTAGATGCGAAGTCTCTAACAGATTTCTCACCAGCGTTTTGGTTTGTTTCTTGCCAAGCTTTTAATGCTGGTATGTTATAAGATCTTGCAAGTGCATCAGCCATTGTTACTGAGCCATGTCCTTTACCATCATAGTTCTTAAATATGCTACCGTTAATATTATATTCATTTTCATCTTGGAACTTATGGTTTGTAGCATACTGCATATTTTCAATAGCTGGACCATAAGCTAGTAATGGTTTTAATGATGAACCAGTAGGGTGGGCATCTGTTGCTTGGTTTCTATCTACAACATCTTTATAATTCTTACCACCACTAATACCTACAAGTTTACCAGTCTTCGTATCTACTATTGAAGAACCAGCAATTTGATCATCGTTTTTATAGAATGTACCATTGTCGATTGAATCTTGTAATGTTTTTTGTACATCTTTGTCCATATTTGTGTAAATCTTAAGTCCGCTTGTCATAATATCGTTTAATGACTGTTTCTTGAATGCTTTGTTTTCTTTAAGTTCTTGTTTAACGTAGTTAACATATGATGCGTATTCATTGTCTGGTGTTTCAGTCATTGCATCGTTTCTTTCTTCTACAGTACGTTTGATTAAGTTTTTATCTATTGGTGTATCTTGTGCTTCTTTCATTTCTTTCTTAGAAATTCTACCATGTCTTTCCATTAAATAGAGTACAGTATCTTTACGCTTTTCAGCACCTTCAGGATTATCATATATATTATATTGGTTAGGTACTTGAGGTAAACCAGCTAAATAAGCAGTTTCGGCTAAATTAAGATCTTTTAGCTTCTTGTCAAAATAATATTTAGCAGCTGTTTGAGAACCGTAAATACCATCTGAATAGTAGATTTTATTTAAATACATTTCAAAGATTTCATCTTTAGAGTATTCTTGTTCTAATCTGTATGAAAGATAAGCTTCTTGTGCTTTTCTCTCTACTGATTTCTTATCTGTTAAGAATGAGCGTTTAACAACTTGTTGTGTTAATGTTGAAGCACCTTGTGAGCCAAATCCGCCCGTAAAGTTTTTCATAACAGCTCCAGATAAACGTTTGTAGTCTAAAGCACCATGTTCATAAAATCGATTATCTTCTGTTGCTAATACTGCATCTTTCATTTTGTCAGGAACATCATCAAATTTTACGTGTTCACGTTTTTGTCCCATGTATAAGGTTGTTACGAGGTTGTCGTTCTTATCGTAAATCTTAGTTGGTAATTGGTCTTTCAAAGCACTTTCATTGAAAGCAGGAGCTTTCCAAGCATAGTATGCAAATAATAGAACACCTACTATGACCATTGCCAAAAATGCTAGAACAAGGATACCAAACACCTTGATTATAGTTCTTTTGATATTCCTTTTCTTCTTAGGTTGTTCTTTGTTATTTTTACTATTAGAAGCTTTTGATTTACTCATTTGAGCGCCTCACTTTCTATTTTTATCAATTGATCAACTATTTTTATGTAGTCTATTCTAGGTCTATATTGGTAAGGAATTAAATAACCATCTCTTTCGATTTCTTGTTTAGCGATTGATTTTTTGCCTCCTGATTTATATCTGTCCCAATATACCATGAATTTCCTAAAAGGCAATAAAAATACGCTATCATGGTAGCTGAATTTTATCAATAAAAAACATATGCCTTTTTGTTTTAAAATTTGGTTCATGTGAGAAACTTGATGATCATGAATGTTATTTAAAGGGAAACTCGTTTTGTTTTTAGTTTCTTTGGCTTCAAAGTCAATATAATATCCTTGGTAAATACCATTATAATCTGTAGTAGAAGGCTTTCTAAAATAAGCTTCCTTAATAACAGCTTTTTGTCTCTTCGGATAATCTACATCAACAATTTGCACTGGTGTCGGTTTTTTATGAATAACTGCGATTTCTTCTAATCTATAAAATTGATTAGATTTATCAATTTCCTCTTCTAAATTCATCCCACGTTTACCATATTGTATTTTACTATAATTTGTCTGGGTTTGCCGTGAGACTTTAGAAGTATTTTTTGAAACTTTTTTACCATTTGGATAATTCAAATACATCACCTAGCTTTACTTCATAAAAACTCTACATATTATACCTTATTTCATTATAAGTTACAAAAGTTTTTTATGAAACATATATATTCTAGAACATACCTAGTTATGTTATCATTTTATCGTGAGGTATTATAAATTACAAACTGATTGATAGTAGGGATAAAAATGATTGAAACACTTTTAAATAAACTTACTGAAATGCAAGAAATTTTTAGTAACGCTAAAAATGATCATGAATATGATTTCTATAAAGATGTTGTACCTTTTGTTGAATATGTAGATGAATGTCTAGAACAATTTATACAACATAAAAATACAATATTACAATTACAATATATGAATGAACAAAAGTTCGAATTATTAATAGATAACTATAAAGAATTATCAGTAGAATGCCATTATAAACGTACAAGTAAAAAACTATTTCTAGAAAAACATAAAGCTGTTCAACATGATTTAAAATATATACAAACACATTTAGGTGATTTGTCATGAGTTCTATTTATTTTACAGGGTATAAGCCTTTTGAGTTAAATATTTTTAAAGATGACCAACCAGAAGTAAAAGTCATTAAAGCTTATATTAAAGAATTGATAGAAAATGAAATAGAAGAGGGGCTTGAATGGGTTATTATTTCAGGACAGCTTGGTTTTGAACTATGGTCCGCTGAAGTTACGATTGATTTAAAAAATAAATACCCAGATTTAAAGCTCGCAGTTTTGACTCCTTTTCTAAATCATTTTAATAAATGGAATGAAACAAACCAGCAAAAGTATCAAAACATTGTCATGAATGCTGACTACGTCAACGCTATACATCAAAGTGAGTATCAAGGCGCGTTTCAATTTCAACAAGCTAATGATTTCATTTTAGATAATACTGACAAGACCATTTTATTTTATGACGACGAACAAGAAGCTTCACCAAAGTACTTTAAGACTAAGTTAGTTGATTTTGCGGAAAAGACAAATTATACTTATAATGTTATAACATTCATGGATTTACAGGATTTTATGGAATTTAATTATAATAATGGAAATGAATCTTATTAAATGAGGTGTAAAAATGGCTGATGTAACTTTGAAGTTATCTGCTAAAGATATTTACGAGAAAGAATTTGAAAGAGGTCTAAGAGGTTTCAAGACTGAAGAAGTCGATGCATTTTTAGATGACATTATTTCTGATTATCAAAAAATGGCAGACTTAAATAATGAAGTCATTAAATTAACTGAAGAAAATAGTAAATTAAATAAAGAAATCGAACAATTAAGGATTAGAGTTGCCTCAGGTAGACCACAAGGCTCTCAACAATACAGCTCTAATAATGTCGATATTTTAAAGAGAATTTCAAATCTTGAAAAAGCTGTATTTGGTGAATAAAAGATAGTTATTAATCATAATTTATGATATAATTCTTCTTTGAGTGATATTTCGGGTAATCGCTACGTAAAGTAGAGGAAAGTCCATGCTCACACATTCTGAGATGAATGTAGTGTTCGTGCCTGGTGAAACAATAAGCCAGGGCAATTATTGACGGCAACGAAATAACCTAAGTTTATTTTAAATATGGTTAGTGTAGTTTGAAAGTGCCACAGTGACGTAGCTTCTACAGAAATGTAGAAGGTGGAACGCGGTAAACCCCTCGAGTGAGCAATCCAAAATTGGTAGGAGCACTTCTTTGACGGAAATGAACGGAATAAGAAGGTATGTTAAACATACAGACAGATGATTATCACTGGCGTACGAGTGTAACTAGTACACGTTTGAAGTACTAAAGGACAGAACATGGCTTACAGATTTATCACTTACTAGTGTCGCTCTCCCACGTAGGAGAGCTTTTTATTTGGAAATAATATTAAATTTAATATAAAGGAGTATATACATGTATCAATTACTCGCTACTAGTCCAATGGGATTAGAATCAATTGTTGCTAAAGAAGTTCAAGAACTTGGCTATGAAACAACAGTAGAAAACGGTCGCGTATTATTTGAAGGTGACGAAACTGCAATAGTGAAAGCAAACTTATGGTTACGAACAGCTGACAGAGTCAAAATCGTAGTCGGACGCTTTCATGCTACCACTTTTGATGAACTTTTTGAAAAGACAAAATCATTACCATGGGAAAGTGTTATCGGAGCTAAAGGTATGTTCCCTGTTCAAGGTAAAAGTGTAAAATCTAAACTCTTCAGTGTTTCTGACTGCCAAGCAATTGTTAAAAAAGCAATTGTTGAAAGACTTAAACATGTATATAACATAAAAGGTTGGATTGATGAAACAGGTAGTAAGTATCAAGTAGAAGTTTCAATGTTGAAAGATGAAGCATTCCTTACTATTGATACTTCTGGTTCAGGATTGCATAAAAGAGGCTATAGATTAGCACAAGGTGAAGCGCCAATGAAAGAAACATTAGCAGCAGCACTTGTTCGCTTAACTAATTGGAAAGGTGAAACACCATTTATCGATCCATTCTGTGGTTCTGGAACAATTGCTATAGAAGCTTGTTTAATCGCCCAAAATATAGCACCAGGATTTAATCGAAGTTTTGCAAGTGAAGATTGGGATATTATACCAGAAGGTTTATTTGAACAATTAAGACAAGAAGCTGATGAAGCTGCTGACTATGATAAAGAAATTAATCTTGTGGCAAGTGATATAGATCCTAAAATGGTAGAAATAGCTAAAGCAAACGCTGATGAAGTAGGTTTAGGAGACGTTATCAAATTTAAAGTACAAGACGTTCACGATGTTTCAGTACCAGAAGGTCCAGTATCTATAATTGGTAACCCTCCATATGGAGAGCGTATAGGTGAGCGAAACGAAGTAGAAGCTATGTATAAACATTTAGGCGAAATTATAAATAAAAACAATCAAGTTTCACTTTATATGTTAACAAGCTATAAAGAATTTGAACATTTAATAGGTCGTAAAGCAACAAAACGAAGAAAACTCTTTAACGGTTATATTGAATGTACTTATTATCAATATTGGGGTAAAAGAAAATAAATATTTATTGTTATAGACAAATCAAACGCGAAAATGCGTGTTGATTTGTCTATTTTTTGTAGTAGGTGGGGTAGTTATTGACACTTCTCACTAAACGTGTCAATAACAGTACCCTTGTTGTCTTTTCTCACTAAACGTGTCAATAACATATTGTAAAATCACTGGCTAACGTGCAAGTCACATTAAACAAGCTCGTTAGCCAATATGATACTACCCAAAATTTATACTAGTTGTTATCTTTATGAAATTCATGGTTCATATTATAGCTAAATTTTATATTTCTTTTTTGTTCTGGCAAAAAATACTTAGTACAAATTCTTCTAACTGTTCTCTCTTTGAATGGACTGCACCAATCCATAGCTTCTTTAATTGTAAATGGAGCTCTTTTTAGACAATATAATTCTCTTAAATTATTTATCAAAATTTCTTTATTTAATACATCCGTCTCACAATAAGTACAATAATTATATTTTTGTAAATCTTTAACAATGATAGTATTTAATTTTTTACAGACTGGACACCTTATTCCTTTTTCAATGTTATTAAATTCGACAAAGTTTTCTCGTTGATAATATTTCGAATGTGTTTTTTCGTATTGTTTAATTTTATTTAAAATCAAAAAATCATTATTAGGACTTTTTATGGGAATAATTTTAGATAGGCTATTTAACTGATGGGGTAGTATAAAATTGTGATAAGGTAATTGTAAATGGTTCGTTAAAATAAAGTAGGGGTTTGTAAATATGACATATGATTCAATATTTACATTAATATCAAGCTTATTACATAAATATCTTAATTCGTGCTCAATTTTTTCACGTGTATAAAAGGAGATTGAATTTGTGCACCTAATTTACTTTTCATAAAATTTTCTTCAAAATACCATTCCCCGCTAAAGTTTTTTATTTCAAATATGATTAATTTATTTTGAGAAATTACTAGAAAATCTATTTGTGTATGATTATTATTTCCTATTTCTAAATTTCTAAAATAACATACATTGCCAGTTGCATCTAATAATACTTTGAAATATTTTTCACCATCATTTCCTGATTGCATAAATAATAAATCTTTACGATGGTCGTTATTGAGTATAACTCTTCCTTCTAAAGACTGAATATATAATTTATAATCTCGTTCGTTCATTTTTCTCTCCTTACAAAAATAGTATGGAACATGCGTCTTAACTTAAAATAACATCTCATTTCACTGATTTACTCAGTTATAAATGAGATGTTATGTTTTATTTTGTGTCCAGGAAAGAACATCATAACTGTCCCGCTCCTGTTCTAATTATAAAATTACCAAAGCTTGCCTTCTCCCATTCCTTTAGCTCCTGGTGGTGGGTCGGTAAACATTTGTCCGATAGGGAAGGTATAAGCGATTAAGATTAATAATACTGTAACAATGATTAAGAATCTCCAATTCTCTGCGAATTTAATAACTGGTGCGTCTTGATCTAAAGCTTCAGCTACTGGGTATTCTTCGTCTCCTTTAGGTGAAAGGAAAACTAAATGTATAAATACCATTACTACTAAGATAATTGATATAAATAGTATCGTTCCGCCAACTGCTTGAAGTATTTGATATGGAACCCATTCAGCTGCTTGTTTAGATCCACCGTATGTTGAAAATGCAGATCTTCTAGGTGCCCCTTTAACTAAACCGATATAATGCATTGCGCCACTCATAACCGTCATCCCAATTGCCCATGTATAACCTTGAATAATCGCTAATTTATTTGTAAACTTAGTTAATTTTCTACCTGTACAATGTGGTATTAACCAATACATCATACCAAAGAACGTTAGTATTACTGCTGAAGCAACTGTTAAATGGAAGTGTCCAGTAACCCAAATTGTATTATGAATTAATCCATTCATTTGTGCCGAAGCGTTTACTAAACCACCAGCACCACCTGGTATAAACGCTAGCATTCCTAAAAACGGTAATACAAATCTTGCATCATTCCATGGTAGAGATTTAAACCAACCGAATAAACCTTTATATCCTAATGAACGCCCATAATTTTCAAAAGTTGCAAAAAGGCTAAACGCTGTCATAAATGATGGTACGACAACCATGAATGTTAAAATAACTTGGAAGTATTTCCATATATCATCAATACCTGGTTCAACTAATTGATGATGAATCCCAACTGGAATACTGAAGAATAAGAATAACATGAATGACATTCTAGCTAAATTGTCAGAGAAAGCTTTTGCACCAATAATTTTTGGAACAATAGCATACCAACACATATAAGCAGGCAAAAGCCAAAAGTAAACAAGTGCATGTCCAAAATACCAGAAGAGTGTTCTACTTAATGAGACGTCGACTCTTTCAACTAAACCTAAAGACCAAGGTATAAGTTGGAAAAGAACTGTTGATGCTACCCCTAAAGAGCAGACAATCCACATTACATCGTTAATCGTAACCATATAACTTAATAATGGTGATTTCTTACCAGGATTCTTTTTCTTAAATTCTGCATATTTTAAAATTTGTCCGCTTACAGAAATCCAACTACCAACTACGACTAAAGCCATTCCAACATAAAATATAACGTGTGCTTTCAAAGGTGCATAAAATGTATATAAAACAGTTGCCTTATTTAAAAGGACCATAGTTGCAGCCATTGCTGTACCTACAACCATTACCCAAAATCCAATCCAACCTAACTTTCTTTGTAGTGGTGACAGATTTCCTGCCGTCTTCGCTACTGCTGAATATTGAAATCCAATAATAAAGAAAGTCGTTAATACTAACGCTAATACAATACCGTGTACAGTAAGTATTTGATAGTATGAAATTGATTTAGGTAGTTGTAATAAACCTGATCTAACAAAAGTTTGTAGTAAACCTGCGAGTCCCCCTAGGATTAAACAACAAATTGCTACGTACATATGTGCCATAACAAGTTTACTATCTTTTTTGCTTAAACGTTCTATCATTTCTTATCCACAACCTTTATCATCGACTTCATATCGGCATGTCCAATACCACAATATTCATTACATAAAATGAGGTATTCACGTTTTTCGTCAAACTTTTTTTCATACTGACTTATATGTCCAGGTTCTAACATCATGTTTACGTTCGTACCTGGTAAACTAAAGCCATGTAACGTATCTTTGCTTGTAGCAATGATTTTTACTTTAGATCCTTTCGGTATTTCAACCTTTGCTGGTTGATAGCTAAATGCTGAAGCTACGAATACAAGTTCATAGTCATAGTCTTTCCCGCTAACTTTGTGCAAACCTGGTTTATTAAATGGTTCAATTTCATCAACTCTATCAGGGTTAATGTATTCTCTGCCTGATGCTGCTGGCGTGTGTCCGTTATGTAACGCCGTAATGATTAATATCGCTAAAAATAGAATTAAGGAACTGATTCCAGTTGTCAGCCAGATTTTTTCATACTTATGCACGTAAATCCCCCCTTAAATTCTTACAAGATATAAAATGAAACAAATTACCCATAATACTGCAAAAATACCTCCTATTGTAAAAACTGAATACAATGTTCCACTTAAGTCTAAATCGTCATGTGAATGGTGTTCAGCTTCTTTAATCGTTTGATTATTTTGCCTTGTCATATGATTCATCCTTTCTTATATTCTCTTCATTACTTATAATAGAGTAGAGATTGAGAAAAATATGTGATTTAAATCACATTATCAAAATTATTTGCGCTTATTTAAAGGGGATTAATAATGAAAAGCAATCAAGAATCATTAGACTTATTATATAAATTGAAAAAAGAAATCGAAAAATCTTCGAACATTTCATTGATTAAGCAAATTAATGAAATGATAAAAAAAGTTTATAACAAACAATATACTGTAAGTTTTGTCGGCCACTTTTCTGCAGGTAAATCAACATTAATAAACAATGTCATTGGACAGAATATTTTACCGAGTTCACCAGTACCGACGACAAGTAACACTGCACAATTAATAGCATCTAATCAAAATAGCATTTCGGTAAATTTAAATGATAATCAATATACAGTCGTACAAGAACAAGAAGACGTAAAGAAGTTAAATACTGAGGATAGGGAAGTAGAGTCGATAGAAATTGAATTTACGTCTGATAAATTTAATAAAGGATTTACTTTCCAAGATACACCGGGCGTAGACTCAATGAGTGATAATCATAGAGAAAGTGCTTTTCAATATTTATTAACATCAAATTACGTATTTTATACTGTCGATTATAATCATGTTCAATCAGACATGAATTTTAACTTTATAAAGTCATTAAACAAACTTGATATACCAGTCATTCTAGTCGTAAATCAAATTGACAAACATGATGATGAAGAAATTTCATTTGAAATTTATAAAAATCGTGTGAATAAAGCACTAAAAGATTGGAATTTAAACGTAGAAGAAGTATTTTATGTTTCTAAATTTGAAACAAAATATAACGAGAAAGAAAAGTTTAATCATTTTATTCACGAATTAGATAAAAATAGAACAGAACATCAACATTTTATTGAACGCGTGACAAATTATATTAAAAACGATCAACTAGAATATATTAAGAATAATATGGAAGACATTCTATCTGAAATCGATTCTACTGAAGAAACTTTTGATGAAGATTACAAAGCTTACAAAGAAAAGTACAACGTACAAAATGAGCATTCACTTATACAAAATAAAGATGAATTCAGACAAAACTTAAAAGACACGAGAAAAGAAATATTAGATAATGCTTATTTAATGCCTTATGAAATGAGAGAAACAATTAGAAAATATTTAGAAACAACAGCGAAGGAATATAAGGTTAAAGGCTTATTTAATAAAGAAAAGAAAAAAGAAGCCATACAAAATGAAAAATTAGATTTAGTTAAAGAACAATTAGATTTAAAAATTCATGATGAAATAACTAAAGTATGGATTAAGTCATTAGAAAATTTAAATAAATATATTAATGACTCAAATCTGTTTGAAAAAATAATTAATCAAAAATATACAATTTCTAAAGAAGCTTTAGCTGAACATGTACAAGAACAACCGAACATTACTAATGACTATGTCTTAATATATACAAAAGGTATTACGGATATCATCACAAGACAAATTCGAAATGAAACGAATAGTATAATAGAAGAAATCGTTCAAAATAGTGAAGTAAAAGTAAAATCAAATGAAAATACGGATCAACTAAGCTTATATGAAGAATATATAGAATATAACGAATTATTAACTTCGCTCGTAACAAATAATTTCCAGCATTATTATATACACTTAGATGAATCTATAGATAAATTGATTGATCGTACATATGTAAAAATAGAAGACTTAAACATTAACAACAACGAAGCAAAAGTTAAAAAGACATCTGAGAACATAATTGAACACAAAGAAAGTAACATGGCATTATTGAAAGAAAAAGTTCAAACTTTATCTGATTTACCGATATATCAAAGTGAAGTAACAAACATTAAAAATCAAATAGAGCGAATGGATGAAAACATAACAAAAATTGCTGTTTTCGGTACATTTAGTGCTGGTAAAAGTAGTTTAATCAATGCTATCTTAAAACGGCCGATACTATTAAGTTCACCAAATCCAACTACAGCTAGTATTACAGAAATTAGCTATGGTAATACACAAGAAGTATTGTTTAAGACATATGATCAGTTATTAGAAGAAATAAATCATATTACGGAATTCGCTAATCAATCATATGAATCGATAGAATCATTTATTAAAGACAAGAATATTAAAAGTCATCCATCCTTATCAAGTAATCACTTAGCATTTTTTGAGGCGATAGAAACAAACTTTTATGAATACGTAGAAGCCTTAAATAATAATAAACCTGTACAATTTGAACTAGAAGAACTTGAAAAATTAACAGCTAATGATACACACGCTGCATTTGTTCATAAGATTCATTTAAGATTAGAAGAGGATTGGTTAAAAGATAAAGTTATAATAGACTCTCCAGGTTTGAACTCAAACAACCAACGTCATACAAGAGAAACTGAACAAATCATTGCATCTAGTGACCTTATCATTTATGTCAGCTACTATAATCATGCATTTACAGATAAAGATGGAGAATTTCTATCATATATGCGCGACATGAATAATTTGCAGCAATCTCAAGGTTTAAAATTCGTAATAAACGCGATTGACTTAGCTGAATCCGAAGAAGATAAAGAAGCTGTTATTTCATATGTAGAATCATCTTTAGATGCATTAAATATTAAACCTGAGTGTTACCCAGTCTCAAGTAAAAATGCTATTAAAGAATATGACGAATACTTCACAAAATTTATGAACGCGCTTGATCATTTTGTAAAAGTTGAAAGTAAACAAGTTCTACAGTCACAAGTAGAATCTAGAATTAATCAATTAGAAAATGAACTAGAACAAATGGTTACTACGTATAGACAAGATAAAGATCAATTCGAAAAAAGAAAAGATACTTTACTTAAATATAAAAATCAAACAAACTTTAACAATCAAATTGTCGTGAAGTCACATCATCAATTAGATAAAGAAATAGATGACCAACTATATTATTTAAAAGATAGACTCATGATTCAGTTAAATGATATCGTGAAAAAACATTTTAATACTTCAACCGTTACAAATGATTTCAAAACTTCATTACAAACGAGCACGAAACAATATATAGATGATATTAACCAAAAGTTAAGTTTGGAAAGTTCATTAATTACTGAAAGACTGAAGAATTTTTATAATAAAACTTTTGATGAATTATTAACACCTACAATAGTAGAATTAAATGAAGCATCAATTTTAATTTCTAAATTCAAGCACGACTTTGAAAATAAAGTTTCAGTTCATGCAATCAGTATCCATTTAAATGATTTAACTGATAAAACTGTTCGAACAATATCTAAAAAAGATCTATTAAAAACATCTAAAGCTAAAGAGATTCAAAAAGGGATTCTAAATGATACAATGGAATTAATTGATTCTCCAATAGTAACTTTTGATGATGAAATTAAACAAAATTTAAACAGTTATGATGAACAAGCAGAACAATACATTGAAGAATACAATATAGAAACAAATAAACTTATCGATTCTTACTTATCTATTAATATTAATAATGATTTAATAGAAAGAATTGAAAAAATCTTAAAAGAAATATAGAGGCGAAATAAATGGGAAATAGAATTTTATTAATAGATGGAATGGCTTTATTATTTAGACACTTTTATGCGACGAGTGTACACAAACAATTTATGAGAGATTCAGCTGGTACACCAACAAATGCAATTCAAGGATTTGTAAGACACGCATTTACAGCTGTTAACGACATAAAACCTACCCATGTGGCAATATGTTGGGATATGGGTTCAAAAACATTTAGAAATGATATGTTTGAAGCATACAAATCAAATCGTGTTGCACCACCAGAAGAAATGGTACCTCAATTTGATAAAGCTAAAGATATAGCTTCAAAATTAGGTTTCTGTAACTTAGGTATTACTAATTACGAAGCAGATGATGTAATTGGTACTATTAGTAAAAAAGCACAAGCAAAGGGACATGAAACTTATATCGTGAGCGGTGACAGAGATTTATTACAATGTATAGATACTGATGTACATGTATGGTTAACTAAAAAAGGTTTTAACCTATATAATAAATATGATTTAAACAGATTTAGAGAAGAATACGGTTTAGAGCCATCGCAATTAGTAGATGTAAAAGCATTTATGGGTGATACAGCAGATGGTTATCCAGGTGTTAAAGGAATAGGCGAGAAAACTGCTATTAAATTAATACAAGAACATCAATCCGTAGAAAATGTTATGGCTAATCTAGAAACATTAACACCAGGCCAACAAAATAAAATTACAACTTATCAAGCTGACTTAGAAATGTCTAAACGTTTAGCAGCAATTCATACAAATGTACCACTTGAAACAGAAGAATTATTGGCAAAAATGGAATACAATCACCATATAGAAAATTCAATTACTATTTGTAATGAACATGAATTATTCGTTTCAAGTAAATACTTGATGAGTAACTTTTCATAATGACAGACGAGGCTGGGACATAAATACATGTCTCAGCCTCTTTTATTATAATGGCAGTAGCTGACTGGATTGAAAATGCGCTTATATCAAGCTTTTTCCAATCCTAGTCATCCTTACCGGGGTGGGATTAATTAAGAAGCAAGCGTTGATGTTGGATTAATGAGGTAGAAAATCCAAGTAGACCACGTTTTATTGGATTAACTAAGGCAATAATCCAACTAAACCACATTTTATTGGATTAATGAGGTAGAAAATCCAAGTAGACCACGTTTTATTGGATTAACTAAGGCGATAATCCAACTAGATGCTTTTTATTGGATTAATAAGGTAGAAAATCCAACTAAACCACATTTTATTGGATTAATAAGGTAGAAAATCCAACTAAACCACATTTTATTGGATTAATAAGGTAGAAAATCCAACTAGGTCACGTTTTATTGGATTAATGAGGTAGAAAATCCAACTAAACCACATTTTATTGGATTAACTAAGCCGTAAATCCAAAGTAAATTATGATTTAGAAATTACCTTAATAACAACTAATACGATCAATGTAAAAAAACGAGTCTGAGACATTTACTTATCTCCCAGACTCGTTTTTTAATTTATTTAGATTTTTTCAAATGCTTTCTTAAAGCAGTTTGAGCAAGTTGGTTCGCTTCCTTATTCTTAGCACGTGGAATCCATTTTACGAATACTAAATCAAATTTTGTTTCTAATTTTTTAAAAGCTTCAAAATACGGTTTAAACAAAGCGTTTTTAGTAAATCTCTTATTTAAACTATCTTCGATCAACTTAGAATCTGTATACACTAATGCTGTCTTTACATCTAATTCATGAGCTTTCTCTAAAGACTTTATAAAAGCTACCCATTCAGCACTATGGTTATCTAATGAACCGATGTACTCCGTAAAGTGATATCTTTCATTATCAATAATGATGACAGAAGCACAAGTACTTTCTCCAGGATTACCTTTAGTAGCAGCATCAAAATATATTTGTGGCATGATATTCAACTCTTTCAATTTAAATGTTCAATATTTTAAACTTACACGAACACCGGCCATACTTCAAACAAAACAAAGATTTATAATTAGTCTTCAACAAAAATAAAATTACATTTTCAAAACAAAAGTTTTTTACATTTTTGTGAATTTAAATAAATAAAACATAGATTTTTATAAAAATAGTATTTACATACAAAAATAAGGTGGTATACTAATTTGGTGCAAATTACAATTAGTTCCATTTCTTATTGGACGGAACTTGAAATATTTTTTTATTCTATGATTAAATAATTGAATTTGCATAAAATGATTGTGCACTTGACTCATATTAATGATTCAATTAAATAAAATGTACATCTTGTGATTAATATCAAAACTGAATAGTAAAAATGAATCGCCTTATGAGTTAAGTTGCTCTCCAAAAATAAAAATATAAAGGAGTTTACTGATGGATAAGCAACGGCGATTACAGAAGTTTAGTATTAGAAAGTATACTGTTGGAGCGTGCTCGATATTGGTCGGGACTCTCATATTCCTAAGCTCTCCAACACACCATGCTTTTGCATCTGAAAATACTGTAGATGCGACTAAACTTGAAGTAACAGAAAAAGAGAAAGAAAATGAAGTAACAAAAGCTGAAAAGGAAGTTGAAGAAGCAGTTAACACGACTGAAGCAACTTCTACAAATCAGTCAGCAACTGATGAATCAACAGAACAATCTAAATTTGAAGAAATAGGTAAGCAACAAGTAGAACAAGAGAAAGTTGGCTCTATAGCAGAGTCTTCGAAACCTGAAGAATCAATCAATAAATTAGAAGTTAAGAATGTAATAGACAGTAAACAAGAAGCTCCTTTCAAACAAGATACGGTTGAAGAAATGGAGATACCTAAAGTTGACGAAACTTCTCAACCAGCAACAGTAACACCAGAAGTTAAAGAAAATAAAAATCATAATGACGCTGTAAAATCAGAAGTTAAAACAGTAGCAAAAGAAAATGAACAAGTTCAAAAAGAAGTAGTATCACCAGAAATTAAAGAACATTCACAAACTGAGAAGAAAACTACTGAATCTGAACAAAAACTAGACAAAACTGAAACGCCTAATAAAACTGCTGTTGCAGTAAAACAACCAAGAGAAGAAAGAAGTATTAGAACAAGAAGAGAGTTAAGAAGTGCTGATGATTCAGCACCTAGAGAAAATGTAAATAATGACACTAGCTCTGACAATTTTGTTATAACTGGTAAAGCTTTTGGCAAAAAAGCAAATGATCAAGAGGTATCAGACTATGCTCATATAGCACATAGTTACGTAAAAGAAAATGGAGATAACGTTGAGTTTCATTATGTTATCCATTTCAATAAAGCTGAATCTAATAAAGCACGAGGACGTTTTTATGTTTATGCACCATCATTTGTAAAACTCACACCAGGTTCTATACAAAGAGTAACTGGTAGCGGAACTTTTAATAATTGGAAAAATAAAGCTCTAGTTACTGGTGGTAGCAAGCTTAATTCTATGGTATATCAAGCGATGATTCCTGTTGATAGAGATTATTATAAAAATTTAACTAAAATAACAGATGAAGATAACTTCTACTATATACATGAGGAACTTAACTATAGACGTAATTCTTATATAGCTAAGATGACGGCAACAGTTTCTAAAGATATTCTAAGAAGGAATAACGGTAAATTCTATGTTGCAATAGGGGTTGCGACTGAAAATATAGCAAGAGCAAATAGAGCTAACCATGTTAATTTTATAGAAAACCGCGCTAATGTATCAGACGCAGATAAATTTAATCCTAAAGGCAAAGAGCAAACAGTTGAACTAAATGAAATTCCTAATGCCGAACAATCTATTAACACATACGGATTACCAAATGGTACAAAATATGTTTACACATCACCAGTAGACACTAGCACTATAGGAAATAAAAACACAACTGTACGTGTTAGTTACCCAGATGGTACTCATGACGATGTGCCCGTTGTGTTAGTAGTCAATGACACAGTAGCTCCAGTAGGTCCGACAATTGAGAATCAATCAATTGAAAAAGATAAAGCTATTGATCCTATTACGATTCCAAATGCGACAGATAATAGTGGAGAAATCAAACCTACAAGCGTAACTGGATTACCAACAGGTTTAAACTATAATAATCAAACTAACCAAATTACAGGTACACCAATTGTTGAAGGTAGAAACAATGTGACCGTTACTTACACAGATACAAGTGGTAATACAGTTACAAAAGTATTCCAACTAAATATTACGGATACAACTGCTCCTGCGAAACCTGTAATCCAAACAGACTTAACAGGAAAAGGCGGTACGACTGAACCAATTACAGTTCAATCTGAACCAGGAAGCAAAGTAGAATTATTCGATAAAGATGGTAACAAGATTGGTGAAAGTGAAACAGATAGTAACGGTATAGCTACTATTACACCTACAAAACCTTTACCAGAAGGCAACATAACAGCGAAAGCGACAGACAAAGCTGAAAATCCTAATACGTCTGAAGCTTCTGAACCGATAAAAGTTACAGATACAACTCCACCAGCTAAACCTGTAATTCAAACTGATTTAACAGGAAAAGGCGGTAAAATTGAACCAATTACGGTTCAAGCAGAACCAGGTTCAAAAGTAGAATTATTCGATAAAGATGGTAATAAGATTGGAGAAGGCGAAACAGATAATAATGGTGTCGCTATGATTACACCAACTAAACCTTTACCAGAAGGTAATGTAACAGCGAAGGCTACAGATAAAGCAGAAACACCTAATACATCTGATGCTTCTGAACCAATAAAAGCTACAGATACAACTCCACCAGCTAAACCATTAATCCAAACAAATCTAACTGGCAAAGGTGGTACTACTGACCCAATTACAGTACAAGCAGAACCAGGTTCAAAAGTAGAATTATTCGATAAAGATGGAAACAAACTAGGTGAAGGTACTGCTGACGATCAAGGTAATGCGGTAATTACACCGACACGACCTTTACCAGAAGGTAACATCACAGCTAAAGCTACGGATAAAGCTGATACACCTAATACATCTGATGCTTCTGAACCGATAAAAGTTACAGATACAACTCCACCAGCTAAACCTGTAATCCAAACAGATTTAACAGGTAAAGGTGGTACGACTGAACCAATTACAGTTCAATCTGAACCAGGTTCAAAAGTAGAACTATTCGATAAAGATGGGAACAAAATTGGAGAAAGCGAAACAGATAATAATGGTGTCGCTATGATTACACCGACAAAACCTTTACCAGAAGGTAATGTAACAGCGAAAGCGACAGACAAAGCAGAGACACCTAATACGTCTGAAGCTTCTGAGCCGATAAAAGTTACTGATACAACAGCTCCATCTAAACCTGTAATCCAAACAAATCTAACTGGCAAAGGTGGTACTACTGAACCAATTACGGTTCAAGCTGAACCAGGAAGCAAAGTAGAATTATTCGATAAAGATGGAAACAAAATAGGTGAAGGTACTGCTGACGATCAAGGTAATGCGGTAATTACACCAACTAAACCTTTATCAGAAGGTAACATCACAGCGAAGGCCACAGATAAAGCAGAAACACCTAATACATCTGATGCTTCTGAACCAATAAAAGCTACAGATACAACTCCACCAGCTAAACCATTAATCCAAACAAATCTAACTGGCAAAGGTGGTACTACTGATTCAATTACAGTACAAGCAGAACCAGGTTCAAAAGTAGAATTATTCGATAAAGATGGAAACAAACTAGGTGAAGGTACTGCTGACGATCAAGGTAATGCGGTAATTACACCGACACGACCTTTACCAGAAGGTAACATCACAGCTAAAGCTACGGATAAAGCTGAGACACCTAATACATCTGATGCTTCTGAACCGATAAAAGTTACAGATACAACTCCACCAGCTAAACCTGTTATTCAAACAGACTTAACAGGTAAAGGCGGTACAACTGATCCAATTACAGTTCAAGCTGAGCCTGGAAGTAAAGTAGAGTTATTCGATAAAGATGGTAATAAGATTGGTGAAGCTATTACGGACAATCAAGGTAATGCAGTAATTACACCTACAAAACCTTTACCAGAAGGCAACATCACAGCGAAAGCGACAGATAAAGCAGAAACACCAAATACGTCTGAACCTTCTGATTCAATGAAAGTTACAGATACAACACCACCAGCTAAACCTGTAATTCAAACAGACCTTACTGGTAAAGGCGGTACGACTGAACCAATTACAGTTCAATCTGAACCAGGTTCAAAAGTAGAATTATTCGATATAGATGGAAACAAAATTGGAGAAGGCGAAACAGATGGTGATGGCGTTGCTACTATTACACCAACAAAACCTTTACCAGAAGGTAATGTGACAGCGAAAGCGACAGATAAAGCTGAGAACCCTAATACTTCTGAAGCTTCTGATTCAATTATGGTAACAAATCCAAAAGATACTGATGATACAACGGATAACCAAGATTCAGATATAAACGGTGATGACAAAAATAATAAAGATGAATCTAATCCAAGCGCCTCAACACCAACTAATAATGATGGTGACGTACAACCTGACGCAACAACACCATCGCAAAATCCAAGCAACAATGGTGTAGATGAGAAACCAGGTAATAACAATGGTTCTGATCAACCAAATACTGGTGGAAATGAACAAACTAATAATGGCGACGGTGTAAATAATAAAGATGAAGAGGTTACAAGCACGGATCCAACGAACTCAGACTCTAACAGTAGTGGAATTTCAGATGGCGGTAAAGATGCTGACAAGGATGGTAATAATCAACATGACGCAACAACACCATCGCAAAATCCAAGCAACAATGGTGTAGATGAGAAACCAGGTAATAACAATGGTTCTGATCTACCAAATACTGGTGGAAATGAACAAACTAATAATGGCGACGGTGTAAATAATAAAGATGAAGAGGTTACAAGCACGGATCCAACGAATTCAGACTCTAACGGTAATGGAATTTCAGATGGCGGTGAAGATGCTGATAAAGATGGTATCTCGAATAAAGAGGAATCTGATTCAAACAGTACAATACCAACTGACAAAGACGTTAATGGTCAATCTGACGTAAC
>NZ_JAJNHQ010000014.1:0-66855 GCF_022386845.1 Mammaliicoccus sp. C-M13
CACCTCTACAATATTTTCTTAGTCGATTACATTGTACTAAAGTGAGCTATATTTGGCTCTTTTTTTATTACACAATTATATGGACATATTCTGATATAGTGCTCTAACGGGCTAGATATTTTAGTCTTGCACGTTACATTTTCTAACGAGCTAGAGTACATAAACTAGCACGTTAGAGCTTCATTTCCCCTATTTTTAATGTGATTTTATATTGAATTTATTTGATATATCGCTCTAAAGGGCTAGATATTTTAGTCTTGCACGTTACATTTTCTAACGAGCTAGAGTACATAAACAAGCACGTTAGAAAGATACTATAGGAAAGCATGCACTTTCAAAATCGAATATTTTTCATTATTATTCCTTAAAGATTAGTAGTTCACCGCTAAAACATGTATAATAATACCAATAGTTAAGCGAGGAGGAAATGATATGACGAACAGTGAACAGAACCCTTTTCAAGAATCTACAATTCATGAAGAAAATAATATAAATATTGATAATCAAACATCTACTAATGATGATGAACGTTTATTCGGGATGCTCATATATTTAACGAGTCTATTTACTGCATTAATTGCACCTTTAATTATATGGTTGATTAAAAGAGATGAATCTTCTTTTGTAGATCGAATTGGTAAAGATTATTTAAACTTCTTTATTTCTTATACAATATGGGGAATAGTTGCTGGAGTACTATGTTTGATTATTATTGGCATTATTTTACTTCCAATATTAGCAATTTTAGTATTTATCTTCACCATTATTGGCGCAGTTAAAGCTTATCAAGGTGAAACTTATTTACCACCATTATCTATTCGCTTCATTAAATAGAAATAATTAAAACACTTTTTGTATAAAAAAGTGTTTTTTTTCTTTTTAAAGATAAAAGAGGCTCATTACTTTAATTATTAATCATGATAAAATAACTTGTATTCTTTTACACTCAAGAATACATATATTTATACGTCCCCTTTTTAAACATCATTTGTGCAATTCCTAAGATGGAATCGCATAATTTTTTTGTATTAAAAACTATAGTGCTTTAAAGGAGGAAATTTTTTTGAAAGAAAACCTTAAAAAACCAAGAAGAAGATATATAAGTCTACCTACTCAAATATTAATTGCTTTAATATTAGGTGTTGTTGTAGGCTATTTTTTAAATGGACAAGATCAACTTATTAAATTTATACAACCAGTCGGTGATGTATTTTTAAACCTTATTAAAATGATTGTAATTCCTATTGTGTTTTGTTCATTAGCATTATCAATATCTAATGTTGGCGATATGCATACAGTCGGTAGATATGGTTGGAAAACATTACTTTACTTTGAAATCATTACAACTATTGCTATTGGTTTAGGTATTATATTTGGTAATTTATTTAAACCAGGTTTAGGATTAGATGCAGATAAATTGCCTAAAGGCGATATTTCTACATATGAAAGCACTGCTGATGCAGCAGAAAAATCTACTTATGGAAATCATATAATCGATACAATTGTAAGCATTATTCCTACTAATATATTCGAAGCTTTAGCTGCAGGAGAGTTACTCCCAATTATATTCTTTGCTGTATTCTTCGGATTAGCTATTGCTGCAATTGGAGAGAAAGGACAGCCTGTTAAGGATGTTCTTGGAGGTGCACTAGAAGCTGTATTTTGGATGATACATAGAATTCTACGCCTTGCACCATATGGTGTATTTGCTTTTATTTGTGTAACGATTATGACATTTGGATTATCTGCATTAATTCCATTAGTTAAGCTATTAGCTGTTGTTGTAGGTGCTATGATATTCTTTATTGTTGTTGTTTTAGGCATAGTAGCCAAAATTTGTGGTATTAACATTTTTTCAATTGTTCGCATATTGAAAGATGATTTATTACTTGCTTTCTCAACATCAAGTTCTGAAACTGTTTTACCTTCAGTGATGGAAAAAATGGAAAAATTCGGTGCACCAAAAGATATCGTATCCTTTGTAGTACCTACAGGATATACTTTTAACTTAGATGGTTCTGCTTTGTACCAATCTATAGCAGCGTTATTTGTTGCTCAAATGTATGGCGTACATTTAAGTCTAGTAGAACAACTTATTCTAATGTTCACTTTAATGATCACGTCTAAAGGTATGGCTGCTGTTCCTGGTACTTCTATTGTTGTATTAATTACCACTCTAGGATCGATGGGGTTAAATCCAGAAGGTTTAGCATTAATCATTGGTATCGATAGATTATTAGATATGATGAGAACGTGTGTTAACGTAGTAGGAAACGCACTCTCTACAGTCGTTATTTCAAAATGGGAAAATAAATATGACCATGAAAAAGGTCAACTATATTTAAATTCTCTAAAAAAATAACAAAAAAAGATTCGGCTTGGGGGAGCCGAATCTTTTTTATTTTAATGAATCCTGTATTTCTTTAATTTCTTCTTGTTTTAAATCAACTACAATTTCTCCGTCTTTAGTGTCTTCTTTCAGAGCTTCTTTCGCTTCTTCTGAATGGTATAGCTCAGCAACTCTTTTTAAAGTTTTATTATCTTTATCTTTTGTATTTGCAGCTATAAAGTTGATATATGGTTTAGCAGCATTTGCATCTGGGTTTTCTGAATAGATAGGGTCTTTCTTAGGATTTAATCCTGCTTTAGATGCAACACCATTATTTATAACAGCGATATCTACTTCATCTAACGCTCTAGCTGTTTGTTGAGCATCGACTGCTTTAATATTTAAATTCTTTTTATTTTCAACTATATCTTTAGGACCACCATCTAATCCAAAGTCTTTCTTCAATTTAATATACCCTGCTTTTTCTAATAATTTTAAAGCTCTAGCTTGATTAGAAACGTCGTTTGGTATAACAACTTTAGCACCGTCTTTTAAATTTTTAATATCTTTTATTTGATTAGAATAAATACCCAGTGGAGCGAACACAGTTGTTCTAATTGGTGTGATTTCTGTTCCTTTATTTGCTCTTTGGAATTGATCTAAAAATGCAAAATGTTGGAATGAGTTTAAATCAATATCACCGTCTGACAATGCTTTATTGGGAACGTTATAATCCGAAAATTGTTTAACCTCTACATTAATATCTTCTTTTTTAGCTAATTCTGCTACTTTATCCCATACAGCAGTATCATTTGAAGCGATACCCACTGTTACCTTTTTATCATCTTTTTTATCACCACATGCTGCTAATAGTAAAACTAATGTCATTAATAATGTTAATACTTTTTTCATTTTATTCGCTCCTTTTCTTATGTATATAAATAAAAATCCCTTTTAAGCTTAGCTCAAAAGGGATTAACTTTATCTGCCAAGTTTAAAACTTGATGGATTTAGCACAGTTCTCTTTATAGAGTCCGCTGCTGAGATTTCATCGGGCCATATCCCTCAATCTCTCTTGATAATTTTTATTTGATTAATTCTGATAATACCTATCATATTACTCTAAGTCAATACTTTTTTAACTTCTTCTTACAATTTTAGACAACACATTACCTAAAGATTGGATAAGTTGTACCATAATGACTAGAATAACGACCGTAATAACAATAACAATTGTATCAAAACGTTGATAACCATAAGCTAAAGCTAAGTCACCAATACCGCCTCCACCTACTGCACCGGCCATCGCTGTAGCACCAATTAAACCGATAATAGATGTTGTTAATGCTAGAATTAAAGACCCTAGTGCTTCAGGTAATAAGAAATGTCGAATAATTTGAAACGGTGATGCTCCCATAGAATGTGCCGCTTCTATGACGCCTGAATTCACTTCTAACAGTGAGTTCTCTACTAATCTTGCAATATAAGGCGCAACATAGACTGTTAAAGGTACTATTGCTGCAGAAGTTCCAATAGATGTACCCACAATCATTTTAGTAAAAGGTACAATAGCAATAAGTAAAATAATAAACGGTACCGAACGGAATATATTAATAACTGGATTTAGCACATGATATATAAAAGCATTTGGCCAAATACCATTCTTTCTAGTTATAACAAGTAAAATACCTAAAGGAATACCAATTAATGCACCGATTACTAAAGAAACAGTAACCATGTATAGCGTTTGGTATATAGCGTCATATAGTTGAGATGAATCTAAAGATGATCCAAACATTATGCTTCAACCTCCTCATATTCAATATTTAAATCTGTTAAATACTGAAAACTATTTTGAATTGCTTCTTGTTCTCCATTCAGACGTAGTGTTAAATAACCTACTGGTGTACCTTGAATGTCTGACATTGATGCAAACAGTATATTTATTTGTACGTGGAATTTAGTGATTAAATCATTGATAATACTATGTGTCACTTGTTCACCATCTATGTATAATTTAATGTCTGTAGCAGTTTTATCTTCAGGAATAAGTTTTCTTAAGTTTGAAGATATATCTGTAGTTATCACAGTTGATACAAAGTTTTTAGCAGTTGATGTTTGGGGGTGACTAAACACATCTAATACAGGACCAATTTCAATAACTTCACCATTTTCCATAACCGCTACTTTATTGCATATTTGTTGGATAACACTCATTTCATGTGTAATTAATAATATTGTGACTCCAAATTGTTCGTTAACTCTCTTTAGCAGTTTTAAAATTGAATCTGTAGTTGCAGGATCAAGCGCACTTGTTGCCTCATCACATAATAAGATTTTAGGATCTGTAACTAATGCTCTAGCAATTGCTACTCTTTGTTTTTGACCACCTGATAATTCATTTGGATATTGTTTACCTTTGTCTTCTAAACCAACAAATTCAAGCAATTCATTCACTTTATCTTTAATGTCATTTTTATTTTTACCTTGTAAAATTAAAGGCATAGCTACGTTATTAAAAACTGTCTTTGAATTTAACAAGTTAAAATGTTGAAATATCATTCCTATATTTTTCTTAATGACTTGTAACTTTTTCTTCGAATATTTATTCACATCATGACCGTCTACTAATACTTCTCCAGATGTCTTTTCTTCTAATACATTCACTAACCTAATTAAAGTACTCTTCCCCGCACCGCTATATCCGATAACACCGAATATATCTTGCTCTTCTACTTTAAAACTTACATCTTTAAGTGCTTGTATTTCAGAATTCTTTTGTTGGAAAATTTTATTCACATTTTTAAATTCTATCATAACATTTATCCCTTCCGAATTCTTATTATTATGATAAGAATTATATTGATGTTTACCTTTAACGTCAATACTTATAATCAAACTTTTCTAAATATTCATATATCTATATTGTATTTTTTCTCTTAAATACTTTATTCACATTTTCTTGATGAATTTTTATTAATGTAAGCGTTATCAATAAAATATTGACAACTTTGTGAACAATCAATAAAATGAAACTTAAGATGTATTTTTACATCCAAAAAACAAGGGGGTTATAAGTATGGCTGAGCATGATTTCAAGCGTTTAGCAGCAGATCCAAAGTTTAAAGAACTTGTGAAAAAAAGAAATAACTTTATATTTCCTATATCTATATTCTTTATTTTTGCTACACTGCTATTTCCAGTATTGACTGGATATACAAATATCTTGAATAATATTGCATTTTGGAATATCTCTTGGGCATGGATTTACGCATTATTATTATTCATTATGGTATGGACTCTTGTCACTTTGTATATGCGTAAAGCTAAATCTTTTGATAAAGATGCTGAAGCATTATTAATGGCGCATAGAGAGGGGCAAAACAAATGAATGTAATTGTCGTCGTTATGTTTATACTATTTGTTAGTATTACATTGTTTATTACATATTTTGCATCTAAAAGAACGCAATCAGCAAATGACTTTTATACTGCTGGAGGCGGGTTAACAGGTTGGCAAAATGGGTTAGCAATTGCTGGTGATTACTTATCAGCTGCATCATTTTTAGGTATAGCGGGTGCCATCGCATTATGGGGATTTGATGGTTTCTTCTATAGTATCGGTTATTTAACCGCGTATCTCATTGTGTTATACATTGTTGCAGAGCCTTTAAGAAACTTAGGTAAATATACTTTAGCAGATATGATTGCAGCTCGATTTGAGCTTAAAAAAGTTAGAGCAATGGCAGCAGTATCTTCCATTACCATTGTTATTTTCTATATGTTAGCTCAATTAGTTGGAGCTGGTGCACTTATTCAATTGCTATTCGGTATACCTTATACACTTGCTGTTATTTTGGTCGGTATCATGATGACAATTTATGTATTGTTTGGTGGTATGACTGCAACAAGTTGGGTTCAAATGGTTAAAGCCGTATTACTTATGATTGGTACTATTATTATTTCATTTTTAGTGCTATTACATTTTAATTTCAATCTTTCTACTATGTTTGGTGAAATGCACAATATTAAATCACCTGCTTTTAAAAGTGAATTTATCAACCCTGGCTCACAAGGTAAACCGCCTTTAGATAATATCTCACTAATTATTGCTTTACTATTTGGTACAGCAGGTTTACCTCACATACTGATGCGATTCTTTACAGTTAAAGATGCCAAAACAGCAAGATCTTCTGTAATGTGGGCAACATGGATTATTGGTATATTTTATATTTTAACGATATTACTAGGATTTGGTGCGGCTGCATTATTAACACGTGAAGAAATCATAAACGCTAACCCTGCTGGTAATATGGCAGCCCCATTATTAGCTGCAAAGTTAGGCGGAGACTTCTTAATGTCATTTGTTTCAGCCGTAGCATTTGCTACGATATTAGCAGTAGTAGCTGGATTAGTATTGACTGGAGCATCTGCTTTCGCGCATGATATTTACGGGCAAGTTATAAAAAAAGGGAAAATTAGTGAGCGTGAGCAAATGAAAGCAGCAAAATTAGCATCATTAGCGGTTTCAGTTGTATCTATTATACTAGCCTTATTTGCACAGAATTTAAATGTAGCGTTCTTAGTATCATTAGCATTCTGTGTCGCAGCAAGCGCAAATTTACCTGTTATTATATTCACAATATTTTGGAAAAGATTTAATACTCATGGTGCAATTACTGGTATAGCTGTTGGCTTAATTGTGTCACTTGTACTCGTAATATTAAGTCCAAATGTCATGAATCCAGAAGGAACAGCATTTATTACAATGTCACCAATATTCCCATTATCAAACCCTGCAATCATATCAGTTCCAGCAGGATTTATTGGTGCATTTTTAGGGACATTCTTAGGCAAATCAGAATCTCATGATAAATTCCAAGAAGTGCAAGTTAAATCAGCGACAGGCATTTCAACTTCAGATATTTCACATTAAAAATCCGTTCAGTTATGTTAAAAGAGTCTGGGACATAAATAATTGTCCCAGACTCTCTTTTTGTATTGGCAGTAGCTGACTGGTATGAGAATGCGCTTATAACAAGCTATTTTCATACCTAGTCATCCTTGCCGAGGTGGGACTACGAAATCTTTTTAATAAAATGAGATTTCTGTCCCACACCCTTTCTTAATTTTTAATTAGCCTATTCATAAATTATTTTAATTTCGCTTTTTGTAAAAATTTAACTTTTTTACTTAATGATTTTGAAGACATAGATTTCAGCATTTTATTTCTCATTTTTATTTTCATCGTATTGGATGCCTGTCCAGCTTTTCCAATTTTCCTAGATTTTTTAATTACTTTTTTAGTGTGCTTAACTCTTAGTTTATTGTATCTTTTTAATGCTGCATCAACGTCTTTTTCTTTTAATAAGTTGGTTAAAGTAACAGCATCTTCAATAGCTTGTCCTGCTCCTTGCCCCATATCTGGCGTAGTTGCATGAGCTGCATCACCTAATAATACTACTCTTCCTGAAATGAATGATTTTAATGGTGTAAGGTCATACATATCATGGTGCAAAATACCAAGTTCTTCTTGAGCGTCTAATACATTACGTACTTCATCAGGATATTGATTAAAATATGCTTGAAGATGAGGCTTTTCGAATGATTTAAACTGTAAATCGTTCTCTTTGGCATTCATTGTACAGAACCAATATAATTCGTCATCCTTTAAAGGTACAATTCCAAATCTACCTTTATGTCCCCAATATTCTAATGCAGTAGTTCGATCAATATTCAAGTTTTCATTTACAACGCCTCTGAAACAAGTATACCCTGCGTATTTAGGTTCAGATTTTGGTTGAATTTGTTTCCTAATATTTGAATTCAAGCCATCTGCTGCGATAACTAAATCAGCTTCTGCTTCTTGCCCATTTTCAAAATATAACCTTATATTATCTGGAGTTTGTTTAAATTCTTTTAATTTATAATCTAAATTTATACGTTCTGTAGGTACATGTGTTTTTAATATTTCATGCAAAACACTTCTATGAATTGTTATATTTTGTTCCTCATCTTGGTTCATTTTTAAAGTGTTTAAAAATGAATCTAAATTAGTTCGAATTTCGATTTTGTTAAGGGCTTGTCCTTCTTGTTCAATTGCATATGTCATTTTGTAAGGCTTTAATGCTTTTAGTACATTGCTTCCAATGCCTATCCCAGCACCTACTTGATTCAAGTCATTTCTTTTTTCATAAACTTGTACATCATGCCCCGTTTGATAAAGTAAACCAGCAGCAGTTAAGCCACCTATTCCCCCACCAATTACTGCTATTTTCATTTTGTTCACTACTTTCTTTAAAATAAAAATCTTTACTTCTCAATTATAATTAATATAACTATATTTTAACATGAAGTCATTACGATAAATAACCCCAGTTCAATTAATAAACCCCAAAAGTTAAATTATTAGTAACTTTCGGGGTTCTTATTATCAATATCAAGAACTAGAGTTATCTATTATTTATAATAATCTTTATATATTTCAGCTTTCTTTAAATCATGTTTATCATAATAACTTTCCATAATCTTACCAATACTCGTCGCCCAGTTCACATCAGTCGCATATAAATGCTGTCCTGGATTGTAAGGATTCCACCTCATTTTGTATAAAGTATCTTGTCCATTATCTAGATAATCTTTCCTTACAAATCTTGCGCCACCATCTATTGCTTTTTCAGGTGAAGTCCAACCCTTCTTACGCGCATAACTGCTTCCTGTTTCAACTGCGTCTTGATCAAAAGCACCAATGCCATAAAAGTTATAAAAAGTTTTTCCATTGGACATTTTAACACCGCTAGCCAACTCAGAATTGCCGTTTCCAGTTTCTATGAAAGCATGACTTAATAAATAAATAATATTAATATTATACTTATCTTGTGCGTTTAAAAATGCTTTTTCTTTACCTTTCAAAACACCTTTATCTTTTAAAATATCTTTAACTTGTTTTTCAGATATATCAACTTTTTCAGATATATCCATGAATTGTAAATCTGTTTTACTCTTATCAATATCCATATACTTATCGATATCTTTCTTATCTGCATACACAAATTTATTATCTTTTTGTGTCACAGCTGGTGAATCACTCTTTGTCTGAATTTCCAAAGCTTCTTCATAAGTATGTGTTTGATGATTCTTGAAAAAAGGAGACTCGAAAATAATTAATAAAATAATAAATACAAATATAATAATGAGTCCTAATATTAGGGTGAATCTATCTTTCAAAAAGTTAATGATTCTCACACCTTTTCTTTTAATATAACCATATTACGTTATAAACTTATCTTAAAATATAACAAATATCAATAAAACCGTTTATTTTATATTTTTAAATAATATAAAAATAGAGTCCAGAACAATTATTTATGTCCCGGACTCTCCTTCATTTCATTATTCTTCTCTGCTCATACCTTTTAAGAAATTCAACAGCATTGTTATACTGCTATTTATTTCTGGGTCTTTTAATGCGCCTAATAAATCTTTAACTGAAGTTTTATTATTCGAATTGGCTCTATTTGCTACTCTCATTCCGTTATTTATCTTTTTCACAAATACAGAAGCTTCTTCTAAATCTAAATCTCCAAACATAAACAATACGTTGCCTATATTATCTAATATACCTTCATACTGTTCTTTATTTAATTCTGTTACAATGTTCCCCGTTATAACTTTTCTTTGAACGATAGCTGCATGTACAGCATCTAATGCTTCTGCTTTTTCTAAAGCATCGAGTATATCTATTCCTTTTTCAATAGCAATTTTTTTATCGCTCAATCTTTCTTGCAGGATTTTCATATCCTTTTCAATTTTGTATTCTTTCGGCTCTTCCATTCGTTTAATGACTCTAATTCTCTCACCCATTATAATTCGCCACCTTTATTTGGGAATGTATAATCTGGTCTTTCCCATTTATCTTGAACTCTAACACTGATTTGTGGATTTCTCGTACCAAATCTATAATTGTGTTTTGGTATTGGCGCACGACCATTTTTTGTAATGACTTCAAGCTTTGCATAGTTATCTTTATATGCTGGTGTATTCGTATCCTTATCAACGTCACTATCTGTAACAAAGTTTGGTGCACCTTCGTTTTGGTCGTTCAATGGAATGTAAATATGATTACCTGACACTCTATCTGTAACTTGTACATTCAATTCTGTTGTACCAGCTTTAGATGTGACTTTCACTCGTGCACCGCTTTCTATACCATGTTCTTCTGCCAATTCTTTTGAAATTTCACAGAAATTCTTTGGTAATTTATAAGCTAAACCAGGTACTTGATATGTCATATTACCTTCGTGGAAATGTTCTAATACTCGCCCATTATTAACATGAAGTGACATTTCTTCAGTCTTTTTAGATTCTACATTGAATTCTAATGGGTACAATCTCGCCCTACCATCAGGGAAATGGAATTGCTCAGTATATAGTAATGGTGTATCAGAACCATCTTCATTCATCGGCCATTGTAAACTATTATAACCTTCTAATCTATCGTATGTTGCGCCTCTTACTAACGGCATTAAACTTTGTGCTTCAAACCAAATTTCACTAGGATGTTTATAATCCCAGTCTGCTCCTAATGATTGAGCAATCAATTGAATAATTTCCCAATCTGGTTTGGAATCTCCAAGCGGATCTAATGCTTTATTAATTCTTTGAATACGTCTTTCAGTATTCGTAAATGTCCCATCTTTCTCTAATGATGGTGACGCGGGTAAAACAACGTCTGCAAATTCTGCTGTTTTTGAGAAGAATAGATCCTGCACAACTAAGAAGTCTATTTTTTCAAAAGCAGATCTAACATAGTTAAGGTTAGCATCGACTACCCCTGTATCTTCACCTTTTATATAAAGTGAACGTAATTCACCTTCATGTATACTATCTATCATTTCATGATTGTCTAACCCAACTTCACTATCTAACTCTACATTCCACGCTTTTTCAAATGGTTGACGTATTTTTGCATCAGTAACATCTTGATAACCAGGTAATGTATTAGGCATACTGCCCATATCACTACATCCTTGAACGTTATTATGTCCTCTTAATGGATAAGCTCCTGTTCCTGGTCTCATATAGTTACCAGTCACTAGTAAAAGGTTAGATATAGCTGTACTTGTGTCACTACCTACGCGATGTTGTGTTACACCCATAGCCCAACAAATTGAAACGGCTTCTGTTTGAACAATTTCTTTAGCAAGCGCTTTTAAATCATCTTTACTAATACCTGTTCTTTCTTCAGCATATTCGAGCGTAAATGGTGCCAAACTCTCATAGTATTCATCAAAATCATTAACATATTCAGAAATAAAGGCTTCATTATGCCAATTTTGATCGATAATATATTTGGACAATGCTGATAACCATACTAAATCTGTCCCTGGTGTAGGTTGATAAAACTTATCTGCACGGTCAGCCATCTCGTGTTTTCTAATATCAAACACATATAATTTTTGTCCTAGTAATTTATGTGCTCTCTTAATGCGACTTGCGATAACTGGGTGCGCTTCAGCAGTATTCGTTCCAATAGTAATAACCATATTTGCTTTCTCTAAGTCTTCAATTGAACCTGAGTCTCCACCATAACCAACTGTTCTAAATAAACCTTGAGTTGCTGGAGATTGGCAATAACGGGAACAGTTATCTACATTATTAGTACCAATTACTTGTCTAGATAGCTTTTGCATTAAATAAGATTCTTCATTTGTACATTTAGATGAAGAAATAAATCCTAATGCATCTTTACCGTATTCGTTTTTGATTTCAGAGAATTTCTTACTAACAAGTTCAATTGCTTCTTCCCATTCTACTTCTTGGAAATAACCTTCTTTACGTACAAGTGGTTTTAATAAACGGTCTTCTGAATTGACATAATCCCAAGCAAACTTACCTTTCACACATGTTGAAATGTGATTAGCTGGAGAATCTTCATGTGGTAATACTCTTAGAATTTCTCTACCTTTAGTCCATACGTCGAATGAACAACCCACTCCACAATATGTACAAACTGTTTTTGTCTTTTCGATAGTTTCTTCACGCATTGCCGCTTCAGAATCTGATATAGCAAACAATGGTCCATATCCTGTTTCTGCCTTTTTAGTTAACTCTATCATTGAACGCAGTAGACCAGGTTTTTGGTCCGTCATATAACCTGCTTGTCCGAGCATGTCATTTTCCATTAATGCGTTACAAGGACACACTGTGACACATTGTCCACAGTTCACACAACTTGACTCATCTATTGCTTTATCATTATCCCAAATTACTCTTGGCTGTTGACGTTTCCAATCAATCGTTAAAGTTTCGTTTACTTGAACGTCTTGGCATACTTCTACACATCTACCACACAATATACATTGGTCTGGATCGTATCTATAAAAAGCACCAAAATCTTCTTCATAACCTTTAGATTTAAATGGTATTGATTGATGTTCCAAACCAAATTCGCCCATAGTATTATGAATTTCACAATCACCATTATTGTAATCACATACTGTACAATATAGTTCGTGATGCTCAAGAACTCTATCTAGTGCTTGTTTTTGTGCTGATTTAACATTTTCTTTTTGAGTATTTACAACCATACCGTTTTCAATCATTGTGCTACATGCTCTTTGAAGTTGTCCATTTACTTCAACAATACATGAATCACACGTTTCGATTGGTCCAAGTGATTCGTTATAACAAATTGATGGAACAAAAGATAACTCTTGAGCTTTTATAAAATCTAAAAGTCTCATACCTTCTTCTACAAGATAATCTGTACCATCAATTGTTAATATTTGATGTTCTTGCATATCATTGTCCCCCTCTTATTCAATTTTGCCCATAAAAGTCATATTACCCAATATTTTTAAATGACTTATTTTAATTATAATTTTACATTTTTACTAATGCAAACATTTGTAGAATTTAACAATATTAATTATCTGAAATTTCTAAAATCTTATTGCTAAGTATACGGAACTTTGCTAATCTATTGTTATTCTATTTTGAAAGAGGTTTTAGCGATGATTACATTTATTTCTTCCATTATTATATTGATTTTAGGTTATATTTTTTATGGAAAATACATAGAGCGTGTTTTCGAAATCTATCCAGATAAAGAAACACCTGCTTATAGTAAGCAAGATAACATGGACTTTGTACCAATGCCTGCCTGGAAAGGTTGGATGATACAATTATTAAATATAGCGGGGCTTGGACCTATTTTTGGAGCAGTTTCAGGTGCATTATATGGTCCAGTCGCATTTATATGGATAGTAGTAGGATGTATTATCGCAGGTGGCGTGCATGATTACTTTTCAGGTATGCTTAGTTTAAGACATGGTGGCGCACAGTTTCCTAAACTTGTACAACATTATTTAGGTAAGTTTATTAGAGTATTTACAGATATTGTATCTGTCGTGCTTATGGTGTTAGTTGCTGCTGCTTTCGTAGCTGGTCCAGCACAACTACTTTCATCAAAAACACCTATTTCATTCTTGGTAGCATTAATTATCATATTTGCGTACTTTATTCTTGCTGCTATTCTTCCTATTAATAAAATAATTGGTCGTATTTATCCAATATTTGGTGTTATTTTAATTGTGATGGCTGTTAGCGTAGCAGTTGCGTTGATATTTAGTGGAAAACCAATTCCAGAAATTACAGTTCAAAACTTACATCCTAGTGGCATCCCAGTATGGCCCCTTCTTATGGTAACAATATCATGTGGTGCTATTTCTGGTTTCCATTGTACTCAAAGCCCTATTATTTCAAGAACTGTTAAAAATGAATCAGAAGGCAGAAAAGTATTTTATGGTGCCATGATTTCCGAAGGTATTATTGCTCTTATTTGGGCAGCAGCTGGTATGACTTTCTTTGGTGGTACTAAAGGTTTAGCAAGTCAGTTACAATCAATAGGACCAGCAGGTGTTGTAGATCAAATCTCAATTCAATTACTAGGACCTGTAGGCGGTGTATTAGCATTACTAGGTGTTATTATTTTACCGATTACTACCGGTGACACTGCATTAAGAAGTTCTAGAATGATTATAGAAGATTTTGTTAAAGATAAAGTGAGCATAAATTCTAAAGCTTTAATGATCGCTGCAAGTTTTGCTGTTGGTATTCCTGCTTTCTTTCTATCTACAATCGATTATTCATTCTTATGGAGATATGTAGGTTTCACAAATCAAATTGTCGCAACTGTCATGTTATGGGTTAGTGTGAGTTATTTACTTAGATATAATAAAGCACATCTCGTTGCTGGGATTCCAGCATTGTTTATGACAGGAGCTGTCAGCGTATATGTGTTATATGCACCAGAAGGCTTATCCCTCCCTTATAACACTGCTTTAATTGGTGGCGCTGTAGTATTTATTATTGTTTCAATATTATATGTAAGAGCCATACTTAAACAGACTGAACCAATTGCTTCACCAACTCAAGATTTATATACGTCTTAATTTGAGATTAAATCTATCTATGCATAACCAAACTTATTCTAAGCAAACCTAGCCTGGATAATGTGTTATGTATAGATTTTTTATTTTTAAATCATGACTATCTATAGTTGAAGTATAGCTGTATGATATGATTAAAACAGTTTATAAAAAGGAGCGTATTATATGACTTTCAACGTACAAACACTTAAAAATCAAAATCCCATCATTTCTAAAATGGCAAACCATGAAGAAATTTTTTGGCAAAACCCAGACTATCAGTCCGATTCCTCGCTTCCTTTTACAATTGATGATATTAAAGATGCGGAAGCAAGATTGAGCCGTTTTTCTTCATATATAAAAACAGTTTTTCCAGAGACAAAAGAAAACAATGGAAAAATCGAGTCTCAAATTTTTTCATTAGATACATTTAAAAATATAGAATTTCCTAATTTAAAAGGTCAATTGCTTTTAAAAGGCGACCATGCCTTACCTATTTCAGGTTCTATTAAAGCACGCGGTGGTATTTACGAAGTTTTGAAATTTGCAGAAGAAACAGCTATTAAAAATACTAACTTCACTGAAAATAGTGATTATAGTATTTTAGCAACTGACCAATTCAAAAATTTATTTTCACAATATCGCATTGCTGTAGGTTCCACAGGAAACTTAGGCTTAAGTATAGGTATTATGAGTGCGAAATTAGGTTTTAAAGTCACAGTACATATGTCACAAGACGCAAAAGAATGGAAAAAAGCTTTATTAAAATCTAAAGGTGTGGAAGTTGTAGAACACGTTCAAGATTATGGCTATGCTGTTAAAGAAGGCAGACAACTTGCTCAAAACGACCCTTATTGTCACTTTGTAGATGACGAATCTTCAAGTGATTTATTCTTAGGATATGCAGTAAGTGCACTTCGTGTTTATAAACAACTTGAGGAAAGAAATATCACTGTAGATGACAATCATCCTCTATTTGTTTATTTACCATGTGGTGTTGGTGGTGGCCCAGGAGGCGTAGCTTTTGGCCTTAAAATGATTTTTGAAAAAAATGTTCATCCCGTATTTATAGAACCTACGGAAGCACCTTGTATGACTTTAGGTATGGTTACTAAATTACATGATGCCATTAGCGTACAAGATATCGGTTTAACTGGTAAGACTGTAGCAGATGGTTTAGCTGTTAGCAGGCCTTCAAAACTAGTTGGAGATATAATGACATCATTGTTATATGGTGCTTGTACTGTAGAAGATGATCAACTATATCTTTATTTAAAAACTCTAAAAGATCAAGAAAACATCTTTATAGAACCATCTGCAACATCAGGCTTCCATGGTGTAAAAAATATAATAGAAATTAATAAAGATACAGAAAATGCAACCCATCTCGTGTGGTCTACTGGAGGTAATATGGTACCTGATAAAGAACAGGCATTATATTATCAAAAAGCTGAAGAAATAATAGATAAGGAGTAAGCTAACTTGATATTACTAATTATATTAGGTGTTGTAGCTGGTCTATGTGTACCACTTCAAACATCAATAAACACGAGATTAGGAAGTTATACAAAATCGCCTATCCTTGCTTCTTTTTATTCATTTTTAATTGGTACGTTAACATTAATCATTATTAATTTAATAATGAACCCTCAAAAATTAACACCGTCATTCATTATGAACCAAGAATTTTCTTATGTATGGTTTACTGGTGGTATGCTAGGCGTAGTTTTCTTAACAGGAAATTTATTGCTCTTGCCAAGAATTGGCGCTGCTTTGACAGTAGTAATGACAGTATCAGGTCAAATTATTATGGGACTATTTATCGACCAATTTGGATTATTCGATGCAGAAGTTCATACTATTAATATAGGCAGAATTAGCGGCGTTTTGCTGATGTTAATTGGTATAATATTTATGAATTATAAAAAGAAATCTGCAAGAATTATTACGAATGAAACGCAATACACAAAATTTTGGATGATTTTAGGTTTGTTTACTGGTTGTTTACCACCTATCCAAACCGCCATCAATAGTGCATTAAGATATGAAGTTCAATCTTTCTATTTATCATCGCTCATTTCTTTCGCAATTGGTACGATAGTATTACTAATACTATCTCTTATTATAGTTAGAAGAGTACATTTTAAATTAAACCAGGAAGGGCAAGGTAGAATCAAACTTATTTATTTCATCGGTGGACCTTTAGGAGTTGTATTTGTAACAACTAATATTCTACTAATGCCAGAATTGGGTGCTGCACTAACATTAATGGTTGTTATATTTGGACAAATGCTAATGGGATTAATCATCGATCACTTCGGTATGTTTAACACGCCAAGGTATAGAATTACTTTAAGAAGAGCTGTTGGCGCATCTTTAGTCTTTATCGGTATAATAATATTGAAATTATTTTAATTCATTAAGGGGTGAATGATATGGACTTAACATTACAATCTGGGGATGGTATGTTAAATATTAGAGTTGGTGCTATCATTAAATCGAATAATCACTATTACTTTCACTATGATAAAAAAAGGAATTACTATGCCTTAATTGGTGGGCGCGTTAAATATTTCGAAAGCTCAGATTCGGCAATTAAGCGAGAAATTAATGAAGAGTTAGGCATTGAATGTAATGAGGTACAATTCGTTACTACAATACAAAATTTCTTTGAATACCAAAATACGTCTATTCATGAAATTTTATTTATGTACAAACTTGATTTAGACGAACATATTAAAAATATTCCTAATAATCATAATCAAAATAATATCGATTATGTATACGTTAATTTAACGGATATTCCAGAGTTAGACATTAGACCTGAAAAAGCAAAAGAAATCATACTAAAACAAATTGACATACAACCATTATTTATCGATAGAAATTCTACTAAATAATAGTAATTTTCGTTTAGAGTACATTTTCATGTACTCTTTTTTAATTATTTATATTCTTTATAATCAATTGTGGTTATATTTTCTCACTCAGCTAAATTTTACTATTCTTATTCATTATCATAAATATTAAGTAAAACTTTAAAAATACAGCATTTTTATTGTAAAATGTTTATTTTATTCACCTATAGGGTAGTTAAAGTGAACAACATGTTCACAATTACTTATATTTTTTCTAATTATAATAATTCTTTTACTTGTCTCTTTGCTCAGTTTAAATTATAATAAGTATGAAATTAGAATTATTATAATTAAGGAAACATAGGAGGACAATTATGACTAACAATTCAAAACTTACAGGTCTTTTTGGTGCACCTGTATCAGATCGTGAAAATACTATGACTGCTGGTCGTCGTGGCCCTATCTCAATGCAAGACATTTATTTCTTAGAACAAATGGCGCATTTTGATAGAGAGGTTATTCCAGAACGCCGTATGCACGCTAAAGGTTCTGGTGCTTTTGGTACTTTTACAGTAACACATGATATTACACAATATACAAACGCGAAAATCTTCTCAGAAATCGGTAAACAAACAGAAATGTTTGCACGTTTTTCTACAGTTGCTGGTGAACGTGGTGCTGCAGAAGCAGAACGTGATATCCGTGGTTTCGCACTTAAATTCTACACAGAAGAAGGTAACTGGGACTTAGTTGGTAACAACACACCTGTATTCTTCTTCCGTGATCCTAAATTATTCGCAAGTTTAAACCACGTTGTTAAACGTGATCCAAAAACAAACATGCATAACCCACAATCAAACTGGGACTTCTGGACACTTTTACCTGAAGCATTACACCAAGTAACAATCTTGATGACTGACAGAGGTATTCCAAAAGGTTTCCGTAACATGCATGGTTTCGGTTCTCACACTTATTCAATGTACAACGATGAAGGCGAAAGAGTATGGGTTAAATTCCACTTCAGAACTCAACAAGGTATTGAAAACTACACTGCTGAAGAAGCGGAACAAGTTATTGCTAAAGACCGTGAATCAAGTCAAAGAGACTTATTCAACGCAATCGAAGAAGGCAATTTCCCTAAATGGAAAATGTACATTCAAGTTATGACTGAAGAACAAGCTAGAAATCATAAAGACAATCCATTCGATTTAACTAAAGTATGGTTCAAAGACGAATACCCACTTATTCCAGTTGGTGAATTCGAATTAAACCGTAACCCAGAGAACTATTTCCAAGATGTAGAACAAGCTGCATTCGCACCTACTAACATCGTTCCTGGTATTGATTTCTCACCAGATAAAATGTTACAAGGTCGCTTATTCTCATATGGAGATGCTCAACGTTACCGTTTAGGTGTTAACCATTGGCAAATCCCTGTTAACTCTCCTAAAGCTGCGGAAAACGTATGCCCATTCTCTAGAGATGGTCAAATGAGAGTTGATGGTAACTTTGGTAGCGAAATTAACTATTATCCAAATAGTTATAGCAAACACGAATCACAACCTGAATATAAAAAACCAGGTCTTGAAGTAGAAGGTCAATTATACGAACACGATTTCCGTGAAGATGACGATAACTACTACGAGCAACCAGGTAAATTATTCCGTCTACAATCACCAGAACAACAACAACGTATCTTCCAAAACACTGCAAATGAAATGCAAGGTACTACTGATGAAGTTAAACACCGTCACATCCGTAACTGCTACAAAGCAGATCCAGATTACGGTAAAGGTGTAGCTGAAGCATTAGGCATTGACATTAACTCAGTTGATTTAGAAGGATAATATAAAGATAAAACACGCCATGTATAATGGCGTGTTTTTTTATACATATAAATAGATGAAGTAGCAAAGTGTGAATAGTTGTGGACCCTCTCTTGCGATACTCAGAGTGTCTAACAACTTTAAAATTCGATTTTCTAGCCTTTTATACTTATAGTTTTATAATAATAAATACAAATTTTAATAGACAGAAAAAATAGGGAGCGTTACAGAATCTCATTTCACTAAAAGATTTCTGTTCCGCTCCCCTCTCTTTTTTAATTAACTGCTTTTTGTGTCTTAATCATATGTAGGAAGTAATAGCTTACTAATCCTACTAAGGCTACAATAGCCATTGCGAAGTATAGTCCTGAATATCCTATTGAGTTTGTAAAGTTACCTAATACATATGGTCCAAAGCCCAATCCGAAGTCTAGACCTATAAAGTATGTTGAAGTTGCTAATCCCATTTTTTCTATTGGAGATACTTTGATAACCAACGCTTGGAAGATTGATTGTAAATTCCCAAAGCCTAATCCTACAAATGCACCTGCTATTAATAATACTAATCCACTGTTTGCTATACTGATGAGGAATAGTCCTAATACTAAACAAATAAATGCTGGGATGGTTACAATATTCTCCCCTCTTTGATCCATAATTCTACCTGTAAATGGTCGTGTTAGTAGAATTGCAATAGCGTATACAACGAAGAAGAAACTTGCTGCATCTACTAGATTATTTTCTTGTGCGAAGAATTGAATAAATGAAAGTACTGAAGAATATGCAATACTCACAATAACAACAACAATTGCTATCGGTAATGCATGAACTGAGAAGAAGTCCGTTAGTTTAAATCCTTTTTTAGTTTCATTTTGTACTGCTACCGGTGTTTCTATCTTCATAAATATTGACATTACAAATGCGATAACAATTAAAGTTGTACAAATTATAAATAATCCTTCCATTGGTATGTGTTGATATAAAATCAACCCTATAAACGGCCCTATAGCCGTTCCTAGTACCATACTTAAGCTGTACATACTTATACCTTCACTACGTCTATCCGCAGGTGTTATATAAGCTGCTATTGTCCCTGTTGCAGTACTTGCAATACCACTGGCAGCTCCGTTAATAATACGTACAATTAATAGTAATGCGAATGACGATGCAGAAACTAAATATAATCCATTAGTAATAACTAATAATAAACCTCCGATTACTAATACTTTTTTCGTTCCCAATATGTTGATATATTTACCAGTTATAAATCTACCAACTAAAGAACCCACAATAAATAGTCCTGATGCTAGTCCTGCTAAGCTATCAGAAACGTGAAAAGTTTCTTTACTATATCCACCTACTGTAACTAATAATAAATACATAGATAAAAAGATAAAGAAACTAATAACAAAGTTAAATATAAAATCTTTCGTCCATATAGGATGTTTAAATTGATTACTCACTACTCCGTTGCCTCCTCAATTAAATAATTTCGAAATTGGTTTAACAATTCCTCTGCTTTTAATAACTCTTGTTCATCTGCACCTATTGCTTCAAAACATTTATTCTGAAATTCTAAGACTTGTTCATAAATTTCTTTATGCATTGCTTCGCCTTTTTCAGTTAATGTTAAAAACTTTTCTCGTTTATCTTCTTTACTGTTAATGGCTTGAACAAGGTTAAATTCAATAAGCTTTTTGATTATTTTACGAGCTGTAGGCTTTTCTATAAAAGAACGCTTGGACACTTGTACGAGTGTTGTAGGTTGATTCCCTGCAATATCACGTAAGACTCTATACTGAGCTGCATATAAATCATATGGCTCTAAAATCACATTAATGTGATGTATATATGGCCTATAAACGTTTATGTAACTATTAAAAAAATTATTCATTCTTTTATACCGCCTTTTCTCATAAAAATAAAGTTAGCTTTGCTAACTAATACTACGCTATTCTACTCCTCTCAAATATTTATGTCAACATGCTTTTCTAATTACAACATTACATAAGCAATTTTTACTATAATGGAATTAAATGATTAATAGGAGGAGAAAAGATGCTAGAACATTTATTTAATAAGTTAAATGATAAAGAAGAAGAAATGATAGCCATCAGAAGATATTTACATGAGAACCCTGAATTATCTTTTGAAGAAGAACAAACAGCTAAATATATTGCTGACTTTTATCAAGATAAAGATGCTATTGTAGAGACAAATATAGGCGGAGAAAATATACATGGCATTAAAGTAACTATTGATTCTGGTAATCCCGGCAAGACACTTGCGTTAAGAGCGGATTTCGATGCCCTGCCTATTAAAGAAGATACAGGTTTAGAATTCTCATCTAAAAATGAAGGTATCATGCATGCTTGTGGCCATGATGCGCATACAGCGTATTTAATGATTCTTGCAGAATGTTTAATAGAAATGAAAGATAAATTGAACGGAAAAATTGTTATCATACATCAACCAGCTGAAGAAAAACCTCCAGGTGGCGCACAATATTTAATTAAGGATGGCATATTGGATGGCGTAGATAATGTTATAGGTGTACACGTTATGAGTACTATGCCTGCTAACAACGTTTATTACCGAGAAGGAAATGTTCAATCTGGACGCAACTTTTTCAAATTGAAAATCACTGGTAAAGGTGGACATGGTTCTTCTCCACATTTAGCTAACGATCCAATTGTCGCTGCTAGTAGTTTCGTTATGTCAATACAAACAATAGTATCAAGAAGGTTGAATCCATTTGATATGGGCGTTATTTCAATAGGATCATTTGATGGAAAAGGACAATTTAATATCATTAAAAATGAGGTTGAACTAGAAGGTGATGTTAGAGGAATGAATGATGATGCCCTTGAATTAATGGAAAATGAAATTAAAAGAATAGCCCATGGATTAGAGGCAATGTATGGCGTTGACTGTAACTTACAATATACAAATGATTATCCAGTATTATATAACGATCCAAGTTTAACAAAACAAGTTGTACAATCTATTGAATCAGCAAATATTCCCGAAGTTAATGAAGTTATAAGATGTGAACCACAGCCACCTTCAGAAGACTTTGCATACTATGCTGAAGAGTTACCGTCTACATTTTTCTATGTCGGAGCAAGTCCAAAAGATAAAGAAACATATGCCCACCATCACCCAAAATTTGATATTGATGAAAGCGCAATGCTGATTGCAGCTAAAACAGTTGCTGCTGCTACAGTAGATTATTTAGGTGAAAAATAATTTAGTTATGATAAAACTAGCAATAAAGCAACCTGGGTGATAATTGTCATGGTAAATCTTATAAAGGCGTCTGTAGTTGGATTATTGTCTTACTTAATCCAATAAAGGGTGGTCTATTTGGATTATTGTCCTAGTAAATCCAATAAAGGTGTATGTACTTGGATTATTGTTCTAGTTAATCCAATAAGAGGGTCTGTACTTGGATTATTGTCATACTTAATCCAATAAAGAGTGGTCTATTTGGATTATTGTCTTAGTTAATCCAATAAAAGGTGCTCTACTTGGATTATTGTCCTAGTTAATCCAATAAGAGGGTCTGTACTTGGATTATTGTTCTAGTTAATCCAATAAGAGGGTCTGTACTTGGATTATTGTCTTAGTTAATCCAATAAAAGGTGCTCTATTTGGATTATTGTCCTAGTAAATCCAATAAAGGTGTATGTACTTGGATTATTGTCTTAGTTAATCCAATAAAAGGTGCTCTACTTGGATTATTGTCCTAGTTAATCCAATAAGAAGGTGTCTACTTGGATTATTGTCTTAGTTAATCCAATAAAAGGTGCTCTACTTGGATTATTGTCTTAATAAATCCAATAAGAAGGTGTCTACTTGGATTATTGTCTTAGTTAATCCAACAATAATATCAACTCATGCTTTTGATTAACCCCATCCAAAAAAGAGCTAAGGATTTAAGTCCCTAGCTCTTTTTATTTACACACTCTTATCTTTTCTTTTAGGATGCCCAACGATTATGGATACTATGCCACAAACGACGAGTAAATAAGGATAAAATGAATATGGTATCAATGAGACACTTGAAATGCCTGCAACACTTGTTGCTGCTAACACTTGGCCTCCGTAAGGTATGATACCTTGCACACTACTTGCGAATATATCTAGTATGCTGGCAGACTTCCGGGCGTCAATTTCATAATCTTCCGAGATTTCTTTTGCTAAAGGTCCAGCAGTTATAATAGCAATTGTATTATTAGCTGTAGCGAAGTTTGTTGTAGTTACTAAACTTGCTATACCAAACTCTGCTCCCTTTTTAGTTTTAACTCGACTTGTTACAGTATTGAGCAACCATTGAATACCGCCTTGATATTGAATCATTCCGATAATACCTCCGATGAATAGAGCTATCATCGCTATATCTTGCATACCTATTAAACCGTCAGATATGGCTTTTAAGTTTTCATTAATTGTAAAGGATCCTGTGGTCAATCCGATAAAGCTTGCAATTACAACACCTAACACTAACACCATTAAAACATTCATACCACATATAGCGGCGATTAATACAAATAAATAAGGTATCACTTTAACTAAAGAATAGCCACCTTGACTTGTTTCTGCTATACCTAAATCTTTAGTTAGAAACCAAAGAATAACAACTGTCATAATCGCTCCGGGTAAGACAATGAAAAAGTTCACTTTAAATTTGTCACCCATTTTAGTTTTTTGAGTTCTAACAGCTGCAATAGTTGTATCAGATATCATCGATAAGTTATCTCCAAACATTGCGCCACCTACAACTGTTGCTATCGATAAGGCAATTGAGATATCTGTTGACTCAGAAATACCAACACCTACAGGGGCCAATGCTGCTACTGTCCCCATGGATGTACCCATCGCAACTGAGATAAACGCACCTACGATGAATAAACCAGCTAGTAAAAATTGAGGTGGAATTAATGATAAACCAAGGTTTACAGTCGAACTTACCGCTCCCATTGCTTCAGCCGTTTCACTAAACGCTCCAGCAAATAAAAATACAAATACCATTAATAAAATATTAGGGTGGCCTGCCCCTTTTGTAAATATGTCTATTTTTTTCGTTAAATTAGTTTTTGGATAAATAATAAATGCAAAAACAGTTGAAATCAATAAAGCAACATTTATTGGTAGAAAATTAAAATCACTTGTAATAATACCTGTACCTATAAACAAAGCAACAAATACTATTAAAGGTGATAGTGCCCAAAACGATGATTTTTTATTTATTTGTTCCATTGGAATCTCCTTATTGTTAACTTTAATACTTCAAAAGATTACATGACATCATACTATACGTCAAATTATTTTTTTGATGATTAGATTATTTATTTTAGGCAATATCATATATAATAGTGGTTAAATAATATTGAAGGGGTTATACGATGATTATAAGCAATACTGTGAATAGCTTTATACACAACCATCAATTAACAAAATCATCATTTGAATTATACTATACGAGATATTTTAATGAATTCTCAAATGCTGGTAAATATGTTGATAATCTTGTATCAGCTCTTCCTTATACTATTCCAAAAATCGAAAATGACATTCGAAATATATCACATGTAAACGATCAGCTCGTACACATTATATTTGATATTCGTTTGCTGTTTTTAAAACAATATAAAGTTTATTTGCAACCTAATATCTACTTTTTAATTGGTGACTATCAAGATTTTGGCACCATCCCTACAAAATCTTCAACAACATTATTTTTATTTATAGAAAAGTTATCCGAACGCGTTGATGATTTATATGCAATGGTCGCCTATTACTTCACTAAATTATACATACACCAAACAGAGTATATTCAACACTTCTTCAATGAACAAACTCAAATTAAATACCCTAATATGCTTTTAGAAGAAATAGCAACTTTAGGCATCATGCGGCAATTAGATATTAATTATCCTTTTATGTCAGATTCAAATTATAATAAAATACAAAAATTAGAACAAGAACTACATTATATATAACTTCAAAAGGAATGGAAGTGAGACAGATATATACGTCTCAACCTCCACTCCTTTATTTTTTATTCATCATGTGTATTTTTCAAAGACTTCATCAAGTCTCTTATAAGAATAGTTACACTATGTTTTTTTGATAAATTACTTATATATAAAGCTACTTCTAATTGTTTAATATCTGTGTCATCAATAATTTTCATTTCTTTTTTCGATTGAACGATATTATAAACTAGTTCACTAAACAGCATATATCTATTAGAATTAATCGTAATATCCAATGCTGATTGAGCATATGCTAAGCATCTATCGTATAATGCTTCACTAAAATAAATATTCGATAAAGTATAATATAGTTTTATTTTATAGTTGTCCTCTACGTTAAAACGTTTAGCTATTTGCAAACCTTCTTCTAATGAAGATTTAGCCAACTGATTATTACTTTCTCTATAATAGAAAATTGCTCTCGTATTACAAATTGAAACTTGTAATTTAGTAAACATATTTGAATCAATTAACTTATACGCTTCTTCTATTAATAAGATTGCTTGATTTATATCTTCATATTTATAAAAAGCTATGATAGATCTCACCCATTTAGATGCTGCGATTTCGTCAGTGGAACTATTTGATAAATAGTTGCCATCAATAATAGGTGTTAAAGCATCGTAATCTCTATCTTCAAGTAACCTTTCAATTACTTTTAACTTTTGTTCAAGTTGTGTATCTAGTTCTTCCCCAACATATAAATAGTCCATACTGCAATTTAATTTTCTAGAAATATTAAATAGTAATTGCGATCCCGGTTGCAATTCGTTTTTTTCTATTTTAGAAATCTGACTTTGTGTTGCAATACCTTTTGCTAGTGATTGTTGAGATAACTTTAAATCTCTCCTACGTTGTTTAACACGTTCTCCTAATTTCATCTATAACGCTCCCCGACATTCTATTGTCTTTATTTCATACATCTTTATGTTTAAACTTATTACACTTAATAAATCTTACATCTTTTATATATAAAAAGACTAACTATGTCTCTTCATTCTAATCTCGCTAGAAAGAAAATACAATTAATTTAGCTATTACAAATTTGCGACAATATCGGTGATACTTTGCTTTAATGATTCAAGTAATTTAAAATATGTAACAATATACAATTTCATAGGGGGGCAGAACTCATGTTCACAATCATAAAAAATGGTGATATTTATTCACCAAAATATATTGGCCAAAATTCAATTCTTATTCAAGGTCAAACCATCCTCAAAATCGGTGATATAGATATAGAAAAATTTAAAGATATCGATCCAAACTTGAATATAATTGATGCAGAAGACAATATTCTTATACCCGGTATAATAGACCCACACATTCATTTATTAGGCGGTGGAGGCGAAGCAGGTTATATGACGCGGACGCCAGAGGTGAATTTATCTGAACTTATAGAGTGCGGTATTACTTCAGTAATAGGATTAATAGGTACAGATGGTATTTCTCGTACACTTTCAAGTTTATATGCAAAAGCCAAAGCTCTTGAAGCAGAAGGAATTTCAACATATATGTATACAGGTAACTATCACTTACCTGTTACTACTATTACTGATTCTATAAAAGAAGACTTAATGTTAATAGACAAAGTAATTGGTACTGGAGAAATCGCTATTAATGACTTTAGATCTTCTATACCTAGCACAAATGAACTGGCTAAAATTATTGCAGAAACTACTGTTGGAGGAATGTTGAGTGGTAAAGCAGGAGTTACTCACTTTCATTTAGGTACTGGAAAACATAACTTAAATCAAATTCATAATTTACTAGCAAACTATGATGTCAAAGCGAATAAAATATACATTACGCATTTCGACAAAAGTTTAGATTTACTTAAAGAAGGCATCACTTTAAGTAATCAAGGTGTTTATATAGATTTAACAGCTGATACAAATACTGTAGACTGTGTAGATTATTACCTTCAAAATAATGGCGATATCGCTCAACTCACTATTTCATCTGACAGTCACGGTAGTTTGCCTAAATTTGACCACAATAATCAACTTGTTGGGTATGATGTTGCTAAATGTTATACATTAACAGAACAACTCTTTAATTTACTCAAACATTATCATCAAGATAAATGGGATGATATTATAGCACTGTTCACTTCTAACGTAGCTAATGCATTAACATTACATCATAAAGGACATATTCATGAAAACTATGACGCCGATATTTTAATCATTGATAAGAATAGCAATAAGATTAAAAATGTCCTAGCAAAAGGAAAAGAAATGTTATCTGATTACAAAGTAATACGTAAAGGTATGTATGAATAATTAAGGGCCGGGACAATTATGTATGTTCCGGACCCTTAATTTCTATATATCAATATTATTTAATATTTTCCTTGCATTTTCTTTAAGTTCATTTACTTTTTCGACGCCTTTTGTTCGTTCAATATAATCGTAACCTTCTTGTAAATGGAATGTTCTATTCGAAGTATTATGTGCATCACTTCCGATTATATGAATAGCATCTTTGTCTAATAAGAAATCCGCAGATTTTTTAGCATCTTCTCCATATCTATTAACTAATGATCCTGCTGTAACTTGGCATAGCGCACCTCGTTCAATTAAATCAAATAATATTTTCGGGTTATCTTGTATAGGAATTATTCGTTCTGGATGAGCTAATATAGGTCTATAGCCAGCATTAAATAATTTATCAAATGTTTCATCTGCAAATTCTGGAATACTAAAGAACGGAAATTCAATTAATACATAGCGTGAACCTTCAGTTATTGGTAATAATTCACCGGACTGTAAGCCTTCCAGCTCTTTACCAAACATATGAATTTCCTGACTCGGATGAACTTTTAAATTTATGCCATTTTCATCTAGCAATGCCTGTACTTCTTTTGTTCGGTTTTTAACTATATTAGCATCATTTTTAAATCTGTGTTCTATATAGTGTGGTGTAGCTACTAAATCAGTTATCCCTAACCCTTCTGCAACTCTAGCTAATTCAAGCATACTGTCAGCGTCAATTGGTCCATCATCAACATCATAAAGCAAATGATTGTGTATATCTATCATATGTACAGCTCCTTTTTATGAATCAACTTTTTCTACAAATTATCCTTATTACCTTTATTGTAACAAATTTTCACTCAATCAATATATCAAAATGATTTGTGTTCATGTATAAGCAAAGAATTTGAAAAGTCCAACCACTTTAATCATGATTAATATATAAACATTTAGGAGTGAATTATTAATGGAATTACAAGATGTCATTAACAAACGTCGTTCAGTAAAACAATACGAACCTTACGAAATGGATCGTGAAACGATAACAAAATTATTAAACAAAGCTTCTTTATCACCTTCTGCTTGGAATTTACAACAGTGGAAAGTGATTGTAGCACATTCTGATGAAGCTAAAGAAAAACTATACGAAGCAGCGAACAAACAAATTAAAATTAAAGAATCCAGCGCTACTTTCATCGTGCTAGGTGATTTAAATGCCCATAATACAATTGGTGATATTGCCGATGACTGGATAAAGCATAATCATATACCTGCTGAAAAACGCGAAGGGTTAATCCAAAGTGTTAATACTTTCTTTGAAGATGAAACAAATAAGAGAGATGAAGCGGTGCGTGGTGCTTCACTATTTGCGATGAATTTAATGTTAATCAGTGAGGACGAAGGCTATGCTACTTGCCCAATGATTGGTTTTGACAAACAAGCTGTTGTCGATTCTTTTAATATTGATGATAATTTAGTACCAGCAATGTTAATTACAATTGGTAAAGGCGAAATGTCCAATGATAGAGCATCTCGTCATGATGCATCATCATTTGCTAAATTTGAATAAAGACAATACATAATGTCTAAACTTTGTAATAATATTATAATATTTCACCTCAAATTTATATTATAATAAAAGTAACAAAGTGAGGTGTTTAAATTGAACAAACGTTATCAAAAAGTTCTATTACTTTACTTAATTTCAACGTTAGTACCATATACTTTGCTTAACAAAAATAAAGATATTCAATTAACGAAATCATGGTTACCTAGTTCATTAATTGGATATGGAATATTTGCATATGGATTGAAGGTACTAACTCAATTAAAAAAAGCATCTAAATAAGATGCTTTACTACATGTGAGTATAGAGTACAAATCTTTCACTCAAAATAATTCTCCTAATTCGTTTTTTATGAACGAATTAGGAGAATTTATTTTGGTTTTTGTAAAGTGCATACTTGCTTAAAACAATTCTTACGTCTTAGGCTTATTATTTTCTTTATACATATTATCTGTTATTGCATATATTACATCATCAACTATTTTATCTTTATGAATACGATTTTTAGGCATTACGCCTACTTTTTTCATGCCAAGTCTTTTCATAACTTGTCCTGATTTGGGGTTTAATGTACTATGCACACCTTTAACTTGATTTAATCCCATTTCTTCAAATGATAATTTCAACAATTGATTAGCTGCTTCTGTTACATAACCATTTCCGCTATACTTTAGGTTAATCACATAACCAATTTCTGCCCTCTTATGATCTACTTCCAATCGTAAATCAATTGTACCTATAAATTTATCGTTTTCTTTTAATATAATACCGTATTTTCCTAACGGGGATTGTAAATAATACTTTGTAATGACTTCTCTTGTTTCATCTTTAGACAAATGTGTTGGAAAGACATGCGTTGTATTTTCAATATTAGAAGCATATTCAAATAATGATTGCGTATCTTCTAAAGACACAGGTCTCAATATAAGTCTTTCTGTTTCCATTGTTTGATATTCCGCTAATTTCACTAGTAAGTCCATATTATTTAATCCCCCTTTTAACCTTTATTTATATTCGCTTTGTGCAAGTGCTAAACAACCTATTACGCCTTGGTCATCATTTAAACTAGGTTTCACAATATAAGTTTCAACTGGTGGTAAATTTAAATAACCATTATTCAATATTTCAAATTGCTTATGAATTTTATCTAATAAATGATCTTGATGCATGACACCACCACCAAAAATAATCTTTTCAGGTGATAACATTAGCGTTGTATTATAAGCCGCTTGAGCTATATAGTATGCTACCATATCCCAAGTCTTATCTTGTTCTTCAATATCTTTAGCTTTAATACCTGCACGTTTTTCTATAGCTGGTCCAGACGCCAATCCTTCTAAACAAGTATGATGGAATGGACAATTACCTTCAAAATCATCATCTTTATGCTGTTTTATAGACATATGACCCATTTCAGGATGACTTAGTCCTTGAATGTAACGACCATTCATCATAGCTCCACCGCCTACACCTGTCCCGATAGTGTAATAAACTGCTGAATCAACGTTTTTTGCAATTCCTTTTTGATATTCGCCGTATAAAGATGCATTAACATCTGTAGTAAATGCTATAGGTACGTCAAAATATTTTTTTACTGAACCGATAAAATCAAAATCTTTCCAAGCTGTCTTCGGAGTAGATGTAATATATCCATATGTTTTTGACTCTTTATTTATATCGATAGGTCCAAATGAACCTATTCCAATACTTTTCAATTCATAATTTTTGAAAAAATTAATAACTTCAGTCATTGTTTCTTCAGGATATGTAGTTGGTATAGAAACACGCTCAATAACATTTAATGCTTCATCACCTATTGCACATACAAATTTTGTTCCTCCCGCTTCAATTGCTCCATAATATTGCATGATTGACACTCGCTTTCTCATTATCTAATATTTTTGTAATTTTAAAACCATTTTTTCTTTTTAAATACAACTAGCATGATTGCTGCTATTGCTACCATAATGAATAATACAATGTAATAACCGTTGTGCCAATTTAATTCAGGCATATTTTCAAAGTTCATTCCATAAATACCGGCTATAAGTGTTAATGGCATGAATACGACAGAATAAATCGTTAAAATTTTCATAATGTTATTCATTTTAAATGAATTCAATGAAATATAATTATCCCTTATATCACTTGTCATTTCCCGTGAAGCATCAACCATTTCCATCTGTTTAATAAGATGATCATTAATATGCATGATATATAACAATTGTTGTTCATTCAAATTTAATACTTTTCCTTCACGCATCCGATAAACTAAATCTTTCATTGGTTGAACAGTTCTCTTAATTAATAACAACTCTTGTCTTAAATTAAAAGTATCATCAATCAAAGTCTTTGTAGAACTATCTACATTATGCCGATCTTCAAAGTTAAAGACTTTATCTTCAATATCGTATATAAACGGAAAGAAATTATCTGTTATATCATCTAAAATATTTAATAATATATCTTTTGGTTCTTCATATTGTACCGTACGATTAAAAAGTTTTCTTTTAATTGTATCAATTTCCTCAAATCGTTCTTTATGGAAAGTAACAATATAATCTTCGCCTATGAATATATCGATTTCTTCTGATTCTAGCGTTTTTAAATCTAAAGCATGAAATACTAAAAATTGATAACCATCATACTGTTTGAATTTTGGTCTCTGTTGTACCAATGTTGCATCTTCAATAGATAAAGGGTGAAAATCAAAATATTGTGCGAGTACATTTGTTTCTTCTTCAGTTGACTCGTTCATATCAACCCATATCCATTTATACTTTTCTTGAACTTCACTAGGAAAGGTAGTTTCTTTTATCTCATCATTTAAATTTATGTAATAAGTTTTAATCATATTTTCACCGCTTAGAATTGATTTAAATTCATTATATATTATTTTAAAGTTTAGAACATAAATTGATTGTTCAAAATAATTCTCCTAATTCGTTGGAGTTTTAATTAACAGATTAGGAGAATTTATGTATGTATACGATTTTGAAAGTACAAGCTTCAATGTCAGCACTTTGCAAAATCGTTACAGTTTATATTTGATACTATTATAACTTCAGAACAATTAGTCTTGCTTCTTTTATACTTAATTAAGAAAATACGATAGTCTTGTTTCCATTAACAATCACTTTATGTTCACAATGCCATTGTACCGCTCTAGCAAGTACTTCTGATTCTACATGACGACCTGTATTTTTCATATCTTGTGCTGTATAGCGATGGTTCACTCTTACAACATCTTGCTCGATAATCGGACCAGCATCTAAGTCTTCTGTTACATAATGGCTTGTAGCACCTATTAGTTTAACCCCTCTTGTATACGCTTGTTTATATGGATTAGCTCCGATAAATGAAGGTAAAAATGAATGGTGTATATTGATTATTTTCAAGTGGTGTCTATCAACAAATTCAGGAGATAATATTTGCATATATTTAGCTAATACTAATAAATCAACGCCATATCCTTCACAAATTTCTGTTATTTTCTCTTCACTTTGTCGCTTTGTATCTTTTGTAACTTCTACATGATGAAATGGAATACCCATGTCTTCTACAAATTTTCTATTATTTTCATGGTTGCTTATAACGCAACTAATTTCGATAGGAAATTCTTGTCTGTTTGCTCGTAACATAATCTCACTTAAAGCGTGATCTTCTTTAGAAACGAGTAGCGCAGTTTTCACTTTCGTGTTAGCGTCATAAATTTTGAAATGTATATTTCTGCTATTTAGTTCTTTTTCTAATAGTCCTTTAACTTCATCATTTTGATCGAAGACTATTCTTAAATATAAATGATTTTCATTTTCTTGAACATCTGTATAGTGATCCAAATGAAATATATTAGAGTTTGTATTTTTAATAGTTGTAGAGATTAAAGATGTGATTCCTATTTCATCTTTACAATCTGCAAGTAAAATATAATGATTATTCATGTTTCTCATCCTTTTATAAATTGTGTAAAAATTCTTACGATAATAGCTATTATAAAATTTTATATGAGATAACACAATCAAACTTGCCTACTTATTCCAATGTAAGCGAATTCAGTTAATAATTATTATTTAAATACATAAATTGATCCAATTGCAATTCTTCCAATGTATCTCTTATTAATTTTTTTCTTTGGAAATAATTTAATCCATATTTTTCAACTGGAACAACTTTACCTTCGTAAACATACTTACCATTAAATAAAGTGCGATTTTTTGTCACTTTAATAGTTGAGAGCGCCCCTTCTTCTGGCGAAATAAAAAATGAATCAAATACTTTGTAGATGAAGTCACCAATTTTTTTATTGTATTTGGTTTTGCCTAAATTAGTAGACACAGCTCCCGGATGTACAGCCGATACATTTAATCCATGTTTACTAAAACGTTCATCCAATTCCTGCATAAAGTAAAGTACTGCTAACTTAGATTTACTATATGATTTAACTGGGTTAAATTTTAGTGGGTAAGCAAAATTATGATTCCCCATAGCTGTATATTTGTATGCACCTGATGATACAACAATAATTTGTTTATCTTCACTTTCCATTATTTTTTCGAATAAAGTATGTGTTAATAAAAAATGACCTAAATAATTTGTTCCAAACATGAGCTCATAACCATCTACAGTTTTTTGCCTTGTTAAAGAAACGACACCCGCATTATTAATCAGGCAATCTACATGTGTATAACGATTTAAAATATTAGTTGCTGCTTGCATTACACTCGCTAGATCAGATAAATCACATTTGATGATATCAACACGCTTATAAGGGTGTCGTGCCTGTATGAGCTGCTTAACTGATTCTCCTTTATCAACGTTTCTACAAAGTAATATTAAAATATCATATTCTGACGCTAATTCAATTACAGTGCTTTTGCCTATACCAGACGTAGGCCCGGTAATAGCTAGAATTCTATTCGACATTATAATTACTCCTTTTATTTATTAAGTTATATTTACCCGAAAAAATGTATAATTAACATAAATGAGAATGAAAAATCGCTCTTTCTATTCATAAGATTTTTTATCGCTTTGTCATGTCTACTGCCAACATAACTAATCAGGCTGAGTCATTTATTTATGTCCCAGCCTGATTAGTTTCTAAAATTACTTTTTTATATAATTTTCATGAACATAAATTAATTCTTTCGCCATCTCTTTTATAATTTCAGTTGAAATAAGTTGATCTTCTGCGTGTACCAATAACAGATTAAGTTTAATCTCTTCTCCTGCAGATTCGGATTGGATGAGGTCTTTATGAACTTTATGTCCTTCAGTTAAATATTTGTTGCCTTCTTCAAATAAATCATAAGAATCATTAAAATTATTTGATTTTGCTTCTTGAATTGCTTGCATATAGGTACTTTTAGCCATGCCTACATTCGTTATAATCTGAAAAGCTATCTGTTCGTACTTTTCCATTTAATCACCTTATTCCATTAGACTTTCTGCTTGTTTAAGTACCCCTTCTCCATCCATCATGCCATATTGTTGCATGCCTATAACGTCGATTGGAACTTTTCCGTCAGCTATTTTTTCTACTTGAGCTTTTTGAAATCTCACTTGAGGTCCTAATAAAATGACATCAACTTCATCTATTTTCGATTCAGCTTCAGATAAAGCTAATGCTTCAATTTCATAATCTTTATTTTCTTTATCGGCAGTTTCTTGCATTTTTTTAACCAACATACTAGTAGACATACCCGCTGAACAAACTAATAATATTTTTTTCATTTTTATCTCTCCCATAATTTAAATTTAAAGAATGCCCAAGGTTTTAAGTAATCTAATAGTTGCAAGTCATGATTTTCTATTTTTCCTACAACATTCACTTTTCCTGTGTTGAGCATCGGTTTTAAAGCAATTTGTAATTCCCCTTTATATTGACCATATTCATCATTATCGATTAATACATCGCCTCTTTTTATAGCAACTGTATGATGAGGTGGAAATGATTCTTGTTTATATTTCACTCGACTTTGAGTAGAACGAATCAAATAGTCGCTTACATCACCTCTATAAAAATGTGGTTCTTCAAAAATAATTTTCTTTTCTAAATCTGTATAGCTTCCCACTAATTTAATATCAAAAGTTATCGGTTCATGGATTAAATCACTCAATTCCTTTAATTCTTTTTCAGATGGATAGCAATTACTGATAATAACATCATCTATTAAGCCGGTTGCCCATAAATATTTTGCTTGAGAAGTAATCGGCAAACCGCGATGTTGCTCTAATGTAGGAAGTCCTTCTGTAATAGGCCAAGGTCCAAAATCCGCTTCTTTACTAGATACAAATGCAGCTGTTCTCAAGCCGTAATGTTTAAATTTCTTACTGCCTTCTATAAAAAAGGCTTCAGATATACCTGCATAACGATGGGGATAAAAGTTATGACAACCTACGAGCCGATTTCGATTAGGTTCAAAGTCTAATACATTGTCTATATAATGATTCATTACGCTCATATTCAGCTCTATTTTGATTCCATATGGATTATAAGTCATATCACTCGTTTCTTTTGCTCCTACCCCTTCGTCGAGTCTGATACCATCTACACCCATTTCATAAAAGAATGATAAATCGTTAGTTTCAATATTTAATACTTTAAATGTTCTAGGTGCTACATCAACAAATATTTCAAAATTTAAAGACTTTGCGAATTGAATAATTTTTTTGATAGATGGAAGTATTTCGGATTTGTTTTCTTCAGTAATTTGTAATAAGTTCGTAAATATTCTAGAAAAACCGTACTCATGTGCTTTCTCTATATACTTTAAGTCATCAGCTTCCTTAGATTTCCCCGGATATAGAGATATCCCCAATTTTCTCATGATATAACCTCACAATTCTTTCAATTAATTTCTTTTTTATAATTTTGAATAATTTTACTATTTAGTTTATACTATAACAAAATTAAAGCGCTTACAAACAAAGGGGGATTAACATTGAATAATTTTGCAACTTGGATAGAAAATAAGCTTTCGGGACCAATGACTAAGCTTTCAAACCAAAGACATCTACTTGCTATTCGTGATGGGGTTATTTCAGCGTTACCATTCATTATATTTGGTTCATTTTTCTTAATATTTGCAACACCACCATTGCCAGAATCTTGGGCAATTACTAAGTGGGCAACAGCACATGCCGAAGAAATTTTAATACCTTATAGAATGACTATGTTTATAATGAGTTTGTATATCGTTTTTGGTATAGGATATAATCTTGCAAAATCCTATGACCTTGATCCATTATCTGCCGCACAACTTTCTACCGCAGCTTTTCTATTAACTATCGCACCTACTATGGACGATAAATTAGGTTTTGTTTTACCTATGACAAATTTAGGTGGGCATGGTTTATTTGTCGCAATGATTGTTGCTATTCTTTCTGTAGAAATATATCGTTTCTGTAAAATTAAAAACATCACGATTAAAATGCCACCACAAGTTCCACCTTCCGTCAGTCGCTCATTCGAATCTCTTATACCTGTCGTTTTTGTTCTAGGGTTTATGAGTATCATTACAGTACTATTCCAACTAGACTTACACTCACTCGTAGATAAAATTGTCGGACCGCTTGTGTTTGCAGGCGACACACTACCAGGTGTTTTAGTGCCAGTATTTTTAACAACATTCTTCTGGTCATTTGGTATTCATGGAATGTCTATTGTCGGTACGATAGAACGACCATTATGGGAAGTTTATTTAGCTAAAAACGGTGAAGCACATGCAGCAGGAGAAGCACTACCTCATATTGCACCCGAAACATTTTTCCAATGGTTTGTATGGATTGGTGGTGCGGGCGCAACTTTAGGTCTTGTTATTTGTATATTAATATTTGCAAAATCACAATTCCTTAAAAAAATGGGTAAAGCAGTTGCCATCCCTTCTTTATTTAACATCAATGAACCAGTTATATTTGGTTTACCAATTGTATTAAACCCAATTATGGTCATTCCATTTATTTTAATACCTATCGTTTTAACGATTATCACTTATATCGCAACTGCCCTAGGATTAGTCAATGCGACCAGTGTAATGCCTCCATGGACTTTACCTGCTCCAATTGGTGCATACTTAGCCACTGGTGGCGATTGGCGGGCTATCATACTCGTATTAATCAATATTGCAATTTCTGTCGGTATTTATTTCCCATTCTTTAAAATGTATGATCGTAAAATGATTTTAGAGGAAAGTGGCGAATCTAAAGAAGAAATTGAAAAAGATATGGAAGAAGAAAACAAATAATAATGTAGAAGATATAAATAAGGATGAAAGATGCACGAAGATTTTTATAAAAAAATAAGCATATCACTTTCAAACTGAAACAATCCGTTAAGTGATATGCTTATTTATTTTGAGTTAGAATTTATGTTTCAAGCTCTTAAATGTTAAAAAATAATATCAATAAAGAACCAAATAACCATAACGATCATGATAAGTGCTTTTGCTATTGTACTTGTTAAAAATCCTAATAGTGAACCTATACTTGCATTAAGTGCAGCACTGATATCACTCTTTTGTATAATTTCTGAAACGAATACTAAGATAAACGGTACGATAATAATACCGAAAGGTGGAAATACAAAGCAACCAATAATAACACCAACTGCTGCCATTGTCTCTCCTAATTTAGAACCACCAAATTTTTTCACAAAGTAACTGTTCATGATGATGTCCGACAAAATCATAAATACTGTAAAGAGTATCATAACCGTCCAAAATACCCATGATAATTTTGATGAATCTATTGCAAAATGATATATAAAGTACCCTATCCAAAGAAATAAAACGGATGGGATAATTGGTTTGATTAAACCGATAAATGCAATTACAAACATTATAATGATAAGTAACCAACTAATTGTTGTCATGTAATTTAGTACTCCTAACTAATTTGTGTATTGTTTTGTTCCTTATGTTCTATAGTGAAAATTAAAAGAACAAACGCAAGTGCTATCGAAAAACTTGAAACAAAGAACACATTTCCTAATCCTACTATATCACTCATGACACCACCAAGTAAATTTCCACCTAGTTGTCCAATAACCATAGCGTTCGCAAATAAAGTCGAAGCGTAACCTGGAAAGTCTGGTAAAATATCTTGGAAATAACTGATACCGAGCCCTAACAAAATAGCTAAGAAAAATGCTAAAGCTAATTGTCCAATTAACATTGCAGTAAAACTATCAAACACCCCGATACTGAAATAATAACCAAAGCCAAATATTGAACCTACCATGAGTAAAGTTTTCGTTCTGAATTTACTTGCGATAGCTCCTAGAATAATCATAAGCGGTACTTCTAAGCCTGCACATAAACTTGCTAAATAACCAACATGAGACTCGTCATCTTTCAAATATTCAGTTACATATAAAGGCATGTTTAAAGTATACATCCATTGCCCAATATGCAATAGAATGAAAGCTAAAAATGGTATAAGTAAAGTCGGTTCTTTAATTAAGTTCGGAGCTTTTTTCTCTGGAAAATTCCCTACTATATTATTTAAGATTTTCTTTGGTTCCTTATAAAATAATAATAGTAATACGAGTACAGTTAAGAATATAGTAACCGTACCACCAAATAGACCGTCATAACCCAATAGTGAAAGTAATACAGTACCTATCAATGGACCAAATAAGAAACCTAATGAGAAAGTTGATCTTAAAACAGTATTGGCAAAGATACTTCTATCTTTATATTCTGATTCATTAATAGATTCACGAGCAGAAGCATACATTTGAGGCATTGCAGGTGCTGCCAGACCTTGGAACATTCCGTATAATACAATGAAGATCCAAATAGTATGTACATAGAAATAAATGGAGAAACATAAAGCACCCATTATAAGGGCTGTTGCGATAAGATATTTACGGTTGATTTTACCATTATCTGAAAACCTAGCTACTATAGAATTCACAGTGAAGGATGCTCCAGCAGCAAGAGCCATTAATAGACCATATTGGCCACTAGTCATTCCTAAGTGTTGTGTCGCATATAACACTAAGAACGGGGTAGTGATTGCGATTGCCATACCGAGTAATCCCATATTCACTGTAAAGAGCTTATAATTTTTGATTTGAAACAGTTTCAAAAACATGAATTCACATCTTTCTTTATTTTATTATATGCTTGTACTTTATAGCTAAACCCCTGTTACGTCAATGCTAAAATTGATATAATTTTTCTAAAGTTATAAAATAAATTTACATGATTTAAGAAGGAGAAAAGCCATGGTATTTAAAATTGATTATATTTCTACTGGTAAAGTTTCTAACGTTACGTTCGATAATCAAAAAACAAAAAAGACCGCCATTTATAAAACCCCTATTTCAAATAGTATGTTTTTATCAAAAACAGGGTTTGTTGAAGATGAACAACAATATAAAGGGCACGGCGGTCCTGAAAAAGCTATATGTTTCTATAGTAAAGATAACTATCAATATTGGAACGATATCATTCACCTGTTGCCTGAATATGCAATTTTTGGAGAAAACTTAACAGTCTCTGGCTTAACTGAAGCGGATTTAAATATCGGTGATACATATCAGTTAGGTGAAGCCACTATACAAGTATCTTGTCCAAGACAACCTTGCGCTACAATCGCGCAAAGGTATGGCATAAAAGACTTAGTTAAAAGAATGGCAGACAGTTGTAAAACAGGATGTTATTTTCGCGTAATCAAAGAAGGCTATGTATCACAAGGAGACGATTTAGTATTGATTGAACAAAAAAAGCCTTCCCTTTCTATACTTGAATTGAATGAAACACGTTTTAAAGATAATAAAAACAAACAACGCATACAATCAGTATTAAATCATGATGGTATAAATGAAGAAACAAGAAATATATTTATTAAATTATTAAAATAAATGATAACATCGTACAAATCTCTATCGGTTACTTCTTTTTAACATCAATTTGGTTTATGTAATTTTTAATCACTTCAATAAATGATTTTACTTGTGGTAATTGCAATACACTATGTTCATAACAAATATATGTTGACCGTTTTAAAGGCTTTTTCATGATATTTAATTTTTTAATTTCAAAAAGGTCTGTATCTATATCACCTATAACTAATTCAGGTAAAACTGTAACGCCTACACCATTTAATAACAATGCTTTACAAGTTGCGATTTGATCTACTTTTATAAGAGCATGGTATTCTTGTTTGAAATAATCTGAATACCATTCTTCAATTTGCTTTAAATATATTGGTTCAGCTTGAAATTCAATCATCGGTAATAAATGCAAATCATGTTTTCTATTTTTAGGATAAATAAAGTAATGTTGTTCATTTAATAATAAGTCGTTCTGTACATTCATTACTTCATTACCTCTAATTACTGTTACATGAAATTCATTCTGATATGATTTAATATGTTCACTTGAGCCAATTTGTAATTGTATATCGACGTTAGGGTAAAGTTTAGTATATTGCCCTAGAACTTGAGGCAAAATTGTTTGTCCAATTAACGAAGATACGCCAATTGAGATACTCCCATTAACTTCCCCGACTTTCGAACTTATTCTATCCAGTAATAGACGCTCTTCTTTAAGCATTTTTCTAGCGTGATCAATAACGAGCGAACCTTCATTAGTTGTTATTAATTGCTTCTTAGTCCTTATAAAAATATCTATACCAAAAAAGTTTTCGATAGATTTGAGACGTTGACTGACGGCAGGCTGCGAAATATAGAGAATGTCAGCAGCTTTCCTCAATGTCTTTACATCTTCTAAAGTCACTAATAGTTTGTAATCATCTACTTTCATAAAAAGACACCCTCCTCACATTTATTTCATTATAACATGCTTTAATTATTACAAGCATGCCTTTAAGCAACTACTACTTAAGACCGAATTATAAAAAATCTTACTATCTAAATTGAATACTTTTTTAAAATTAGTTATAGTTAAGCATGTAAATTAAATAGGAAGGATCTTACTATGTTACTTATTGAGATAATAAAGTATATTTTTCTAGGTTTATTGCAAGGTGTAACTGAACCCATACCTGTATCTTCTAGTGGTCACCTTGTAATGGCTCAAGAATTTTTAGGCTTACATACTGAAGGTTTAACATTTGAAATTTTTGTAAATACGGCTTCATTAGTTGCTGTACTGATTTTGTTTAGAAAAGATATTATCGAACTCATTGTTGATACTTTAAAATTTATTAAAGGAGATCGCACTGAAGAAGTAATTCGAAACTTTAGATTTGCTATGTATCTTGTAGTTGCCACGATACCTGCTGGTGTTCTTGGGTTAATCTTTAACGATATAATTGGTGACACAAAAAGTGTTATGCTAGTCGGTTTCATGTTAATTGTAACTGGTATTGCACTATGGTTTATTAAAAATAAACGCGGTCAAAAGTTAGATAAAGATTTAACGTTAAAAGATGCGATTATAGTAGGGCTATTTCAAGCTATTGCATTAATTCCAGGACTTAGTCGTAGTGGTGCAACGATAGTTGGTGCTTTAGGTGTTGGTATGAATCAAAAAACAGCATTTAAGTTCTCATTCTTACTTTATATACCAGTAAGTTTAGGGACTGCATTGCTTGGTATTAAAGATATCATTCAAACACCCCCAGATTCTTCATTAATGATTTCTTATATATTCGCATTTGTAGCTTCACTTGTGGCCAGCTATTTCTCTTTAAAATGGCTAAAAGGCATAATGGAACGCGGACAATTAGGTATATTTAGTAAATACTGTTTCGTTGTAGGACCATTAGCAATTATACTTGCACTGATATTCTTATAAAAACTTTTAAAAAACGAGCATACACAGTTAATACTGTGTATGCTCGTTTTTTATGTAAATCATAGTTTAGGAATATTTATTTATTACTATTCTTATTTGCATTCATTATTTCATGAAAACAATATCTTATCTTTTTCTCTATTCCTTTAAAATCTGTTTCTAACTTGAACATAATCTCATGAGCAGTAACATATGCCTTATGAAATTGCGCTTTAGAAATTTTGTTTTCTTTAAGCATTCTTTCTAAATCATCTTCATCAACTAGTTCATATTCCCCTGTCTTTGGTATCACCAACACATCTAAGCATAAATCTAAAGTTCGTGCATTTCCAAGCTGGGTAATATTCCTCAAATTCACATCAAAATAATACTGCACTGGTTGATTTTGTTTATTATACATCACAGTAATACTATATGGCTTTTTCTCCGGTAATATTTGCATCCATTTATAGCCCTTGTCAGCTACTGTAATTTCTTTACCTACAACATTTACTATTAACGGTTCTTTTACTTCAAGCATCGTTACAAGTCCTACAAGACCTTTAAAGTGATTAGTATCCAGCGCAACTTCTTTATATTCGCGATTAAGGAGACGTCGCCAATGACGTTTGTCAATATACTTAACTTTCACAAGTTACCAACTCCTTTTATTCATTATATAAAAAACGGGAGCCGATATAAAGCATTCGAGTAATCTTTTATTTTTTTTATTATTTTACACAAAGAAACCACAAGAAGTTTGAAATTCTTGTGGCTTTGAAATGATTATTTATATATAAAATTTAAACTTTAAAACATATGATTTTTAATTCTAAAATTTTACGTTATTCATGTGAAATATAATGTGACTTACCTTTTAAGAATAAACTTAAGATTAATGCAATAACACTAAACAGAGTTGCAATCCAGAAAGCGTCATTTATACCTTGTACAGTTGCAAGTTTATTTAGAAACTCAACAAGTGCTGACATGCCACTTTCTTTTCCACCAACAGAATCTGAAAGTGCTTTAACTTGTTCTTGAATAATTGGATCAGTTGAATCTAAATTATCTGACATGTTAGCTAAATGAGTAGTCGTATTTTGTGTCATAACTGTTACAAGTATTGCAGTACCAATTGATCCTGCCAATTGTCTCACTGTGTTACTGATTGCATTACCATGCGGTATCAATCGTTGAGGTAATGAATTCATCCCAGCCGTCATAATAGGCATCATGATAAAACTCATACCAAATGAACGTACGATATAAATAATTAATATTGTTGAATATGGTGTATCCATATTTAACTGTGTTAACTCCCATGTTGCAAAAGTCATAATTGTTAAACCAATTAAAGCTAATGGCTTAATACCAAATGAATCTAGCATTTTACCAGCAATTGGTCCCATAAAGCCCATTATTAATGAACCTGGTAACAATAATAAACCAGAATCTAATGGAGAAAACCCACGAAGATTTTGTAAGTAAATTGGTAATAATATCATACCACCAAATAAACTCATTGTTACGATAACGTTAATAACTGTCGTTAATGTGAACCCAGAATATTTTAATGCTGACATATCAAGCATTGGATTTTTCATTCTTATTTCACGAATAACAAACATTGTTGTAAAGATAACGCCAATAATTAATGATAATGAAACTGTTGTAGATGTCCATCCATTATTACCCGCTTCACTGAAACCGTATAATAATAGTCCAAAACCTAACGTACTAAATATAATACCTTGAACGTCTGGTTTAGGGTTAGACGTTTGCTGATAAATTCTAAACCAGAAATAACTGATTATGATAGAAATTAAACCGATAGCAAACATTCCGTAGAACATGATATTCCAATGGTAATTTTGTACAACCCAACCTGATAATGTTGGTCCTATAGCTGGTGCTAAAATAAATGCAATACCTAATGTACCCATTGCTGCACCACGCTTTTCTGGTGGGAAGATTGTCATAAACACATTAGAACCTAATGGCATAAGCACGCCTGCTCCTACAGCTTGTATGACACGTCCTGTCATCATCATTGGAAAGTTTACTGACAACGCGCAAATGAACGATCCGATTGTAAACAGAATCATTGCTATAATGAATAATTTTCTATAAGAATACTTACTGATTAAAAAGGCGCTGATTGGGATTAATATACCATTTACAAGCATAAATCCTGTCATTAGCCATTGACCAGTTGAAGCTGAAATACTAAATTCATTATTAATAACAGGTAATGCTACATTTAATAATGTTTGGTTTAAAATTGCTATGAACATACCGAACATCATTGCAATTAATATTTTATTTCTTGTAATACCTTTACCATAAACAAAATTAACATGATTCTTTTTAATTTGTTCGTTGATTGGTTCGTCTTCATGTATTTCCATACCACGATCAGATAATACAGAATCTTCATCTTCTGAATTATTATTATCGTCAGATACGTTTTCTTTAAATGATGGTTGATTATTTTCATCTTGGTTCATTTGTTCAACTTGCTCTTCTTTATATTCTTTTTGATGACGGTTAACTGTTAAGCTATCATCATCTTTAGATTTAAGTTGACTGTATTCTTCTTTATGATCTTTTTCAAAAGATTCATTAGAAACTTGTTTTCTTTTTTTACGTTTTAATACAAATGCATTAATTCCAATCCAAAGTAAGATTGCAATTATTATATAAGCCACCGTAAAGGTTGATGTCATAATACACCCTCCTTAATTCTTGTGGATTCGAACTTCAACATTCATTCCTGGAACAACATTTGTTGATGGCTTAGAATCAAATGTGATTTTCACTGGAACAACTTGTGTCACCTTTGTATAGTTTCCATTACTATTTGATGAAGGCATCAACGAGAAACTTGATGCAGTTGCTAATCCAACTTGAGACACTTTACCTTTAACACTAGCTTTTTGACCATCGATATCAATGTCAACTGCTTGTCCTTCTTCTACATCCTCTACATCTGTATCATCAATGTTTGCAGTTACATATAAATCATCAAAATTATATGCATAAGCAATCGGTGAGCCAGCTTGTACTAAATTGTTCTCTGTTTCAGAAGTTTTTACGATTGTACTTTTTGATGGTGCTTCAATCTTCATTTTTTGAGATTGACCATCTTCGCCTTTACCTTCTACTTCACCAATTTTATCGCCTTTGTCATAAGTTTTACCTTCTTTAGCGTCAAAACTAGTTAAATTACCTGATACTGGACTAGCAATTTTAATTTGCTCTCCATCCACTTTTGCATTTTCTGTTTTTACATAATCTGTTGCTTCACTATAATAATGGAATCCTACTAGGCCAATAGCCACTAAAACCACTATCGTGATAACATTTACAAGCACGATTTTTTTCATTACTTTATATCCTCCATATTTCAATGATTTACTTATTATACGGCTACGCTTTTACTAATTAAACCAACAAAAATTAAAAATTTGTCGGGTTAAATTAACTAAAAAATCAGATAAATCAACATATTAAATTAAAGTTTTTAAAGTATATTAATATATATTCTATACTTTATTTGTTAAAATATAGGACATGTAAGTTATCGAGGTGAATTATGAAAAAACATGCGAGACAATTAATTATTAGTAATATGGTTTATTTATTGGAAGATTATCACTTTGACGAAATTACAATAAAAATGTTGTGCGCAGAAAGTGGTATTAACCGTTCAACTTTTTATGCCCATTTCAAAGATAAATATGATACATATGATGAAATCCAAAAATATCACATGAGTAATTACGAAAATTTAATGGATAATATTGAACTATCTATTATTGAAGAACCAGCCAATAGGAGAAAATATGTAAAACGGTATTTTACAAATGTTTTTTATTATATTTTAAAATACCAAAAATTTTTCTACAGTGTCTTTGTTTTACATCCTGAACGAGATTTTATCATTAACTTTATCAAGCTTATAAAAGACAGAATTGAAAAACTCATTTCTAAAATCGGTACATTACAAGATGCCAACTTCTTTCTTGAATATACAATTGGTGGACAAATCGCGTCTATATATAGTTGGTTACGGGACGGATGTCAGGACTCACCTGAAAAAATGGCAGATATTATGTATAGAAACATCTTAAGAATAAACAGATAAAAATTAATGCTCCTACTTCGTTTGAATTTTAATTAACGAAATAGGAGCATTTATATTAGAAACTGGATAAACCAGTCTCTTCTTGTATTCTATATAATAGTTTCTTCCACAGTGATTCATCTTTATATTCATCATACTGTGCAGTGTATGAATGTTCATTATTAATCCATGCATCATTAAATGTTGTAGATAGTTTTTGAAACGCAGGATCATCCTGTTTACCTTGAATTATAATATCAGTTTCCAAATTGTAATCATTCATATTTCTTCTAGTTAAATTGGATGAACCTAATATCATCGTTGCATCTTTATTTTCATGTTGTTCAAACAATAAATATTTAGAATGAAATTGTTCCCCATTGCTTAAAGCCCATTTCACTTTAATATTATTATTTGTTCGATTAATTAATTCACTAGCTACCGGTTTATTAGGCACGCCTGGTTTTTCTTTACCAAAAGCTTCCTTATTAATGTCTAAAATAATTTTAATATCTACATTTCTTTTAGATGCTTTTATCAGTTCTTTAACAACATCACGGTCAGATAAATAGAACATACCTATTGAAATACGGTCTTTGGATTGCACTTTCTTAATGTTACTAATGACCTTTTCTTTAATTTTACCTTCTGTAGCCAATTGTACAGTATAACGTGCATTATCTTTCCAACTATTATGATTGATTTTAAAATCTGATTCGTCATATTGAGCACCGCTCATATTTATAGCAGCAATCTCAGATTTTATGAGTGCCTTTTGAATCGGACCAGACACTCTTACACCGACATTTTGATGATAACCACTTGGATCGTGAGGATTGCTAGAAAGTATCATCCCATGATTTTCAGTAACAAGTGTTTTTCTGTGATTGGCTTTCATATTTAATAACTTTAAATAACTTCTAACAGTAACATTTGGTGCTTCTCCACTCAGAGGGTTAGGCAACTTACCTTTCTCACTATTACCAAACCATTGAAATAATGTGCGATATGCACCTGAATAAATAGGATTAGAATCTCTTAACTTACTTAAATTTGTGTAACGTACATCTATATTATGATTCTTTAAATCTTTTATATTATCAGGCGTGTATGAGCCATAAAATGTATTGATAGGGTCTGTTAATATTATGATTCTGACATTTGGATTCTCTTGTTTTTTCTGAATTAAAGAATCTGTAATCCGTTTTGATATTGGTGGATACTTTTTGTCTCCAGTTTGATAACCATTGAATAAAAACATATCCATTATAATAAAATCATTTGCTTCTTGAATGGTTTCATTGACTTTATCAAATATTTCGTGGTCGTAATGCATTTCATTTCCGGACTTATATGATAAATCAGTTAATAGTTCTACATCATCTGTTTTAGTCTCTGAACTTAATTTTGATACTCCATGAGGTAAGGGCTTAAATACGTTATAAATACTGACTGCTATAATCGTGAATATTATTATATATAAACTCCATAAAATATAATGTTTCTTAAATTTACTTCTTTTCTTTTTACTTTTTGTAGATTTTTTTCTTTGCTTTAATTTATTTTTACTCTTCACATTTGTTTTCTTTTTATTTGCCAAATTTATAACCCCCTCTCCTTATATTTTTATTATATCAAAATATAATTGACAGCGATGGATTACTTTGGTATTTTTATTAATATTGAATTTTTCAGAATTTTTAGAGAAAATACATAGGAGTGAAGTAAATTGACAGAAGCATTAAGACCTTTCCGTGCCGACCATGTTGGCAGTTTATTACGCACAGAACCTTTAAAAGAAGCTAGAGAGAAATATTTTGAAGGTAATCTATCTAAAGACGAATTAAAAAAAGTCGAAGATGAAGAAATAAATAAAATAGTCGAAAAACAATTAGATGTCGGTTTAAAAAGTATCACTGATGGAGAATTCAGACGTGCTTATTGGCACTTTGACTTCTTAGAAAATTTAACAGGTATTGAAGATTATGAGCCTGAAATTGGACTGACTTTTAATGGTGTAGAAACTAAAAAGCACGACGTAAGAGTTGTCCAAAAAGTTGAATTTAATCCTAATCATCCACACTTTGAACATTTTGAATATTTACATAAGCAAGTTGACGGTAGAGCTGTAAGTAAAGTGTCTATTCCAAGTCCAAATCAATTATTTCACCCAAATATTTTAAACCACGATATTTATCCTGATATTCATGATTTTGCTAAAGATGTATCAGAAGCTTATCGTCAAACTATTTTAAAATTTTATGAACTAGGTTGTCGTTACTTACAAATTGATGATGTTTATTGGGCTGGATTAGCAGCAACAAAACAACTTATCAAGAATAGAGAGCGTACAGAAGATGAAAAAGCAGAAGCGATTAAATTAGCCGCTAAAGTAGTGAATGATTCATTGAGAGATCTACCAAATGACCTATTAATTACTACTCATATTTGTAGAGGGAATTATCAATCTTCATGGGCAATTAGTGGTGGATATGAGCCAATTGCAAAAGAGCTATTCACAGAAAAATTACAAGGTTTCTTCCTTGAATACGATGATAATCGTTCAGGAGACTTTGAACCTTTAAGACATTTCGATAGAGACGATGCTTATATCGTTCTAGGATTATTCACTTCTAAAACTGGTGAATTAGAAGATAAAGAGAATATACTAAATCGTCTTGATGAAGCGACAGAATATGTATCGAAAGACCAACTATGTTTAAGCCCACAATGTGGCTTTGCTTCAACTGAAGAAGGTAATATCTTAACAGAAGAAGCACAATGGAAAAAGTTAGCTTATATTGTTGAAACAGCAAAAGAAGTATACGGCGAACTATAAAAAGAACAGTATAGCCCGTTAGAGCTATAAATCCAATATATAAACAATGCTCCTAATCCTTTATTTTTAATTAACGGATTGGGAGCATTTATTTTGAGTAAGAGATTTATATTTCGCCTTTTTTGCTATTTTATTCAATGGATTCAAATGCATACTTTTTAATTGCTTCTTCATGTTGGGGGTAATCTACTAACAATTCTTCTTGAGTAAACAATTCGAATTTTTCAAATTGAAAACCTGGTGAACACATACAGCCTACTAATGCAAAATCATTATCGCCTTCAACAGTTGATGCAAATATTGTATTTTTAGGTACAAGTGCTTGTAACACATCACCATCTTGAATGTTAGGCCCTACTTTTACTTGTTCATAAACGCCATTGGAATGAATCATGTGCACAGTTAATGTTTGTCCTGCATGATAGTACCACACTTCATCTGATTGAATACGATGAAAATGAGATATGTTATCTTTTTCTAATAAAAAATATATACTCGTATACATCGCATTTTGGTCATCCAAAGTATGACTAGATTTAATAATTTCTTTATAATAGCCACCTTCAGGATGAGGCTCTAAATTTAGCATATCAATCCATTGTTCTTGATTCATTTTTATCTCTCCATTTATAATTCAACGTTATGATAAACTTGTTGAACATCTTCTAAGTCTTCAATAGCATCGACTAATTTTTCAAACGTTTCTAAATCTTCTTCAGATAATGTTACTTCAGATTGTGCTAACCAAGATAATTCAGCAACTTCGAAGTCCTCTACACCATTATTTTTTAGTACAGTTTGGACTTGAGCAAATTGATCAGGTTCAGCATAAACAATTGTTAAATCTTCTTCTTCAATAACATCTCTAACGTCTAAATCTTCTTCCAATAATAATTCAAAAACTTCATCAGTAGATTTACCTTTAAATGCAAATACTGCTGTGTTATTAAACATGTATGCTACTGATCCAGAAACACCCATATTTCCACCATTTTTACCGAATGCAGCTCTAACGTCACTTACTGTACGGTTAACGTTGTTTGTTAATGCATCTACAATAAGCATTGAACCACTTGGACCAAAGCCTTCGTATCTTAATTCATCATAATTTTCTTCTGAACCGCCTTTTGCTTTTTCAATAGCTCTATCTACTATATGTTTAGGAACAGAATACGTTTTAGCTTTTTCCAATACGAATTTTAAATTTTGATTAGCCTCTGGGTCTGGCTCACCTGATCTAGCTGCCATGTATATTTCACGGCCGAATTTCGCGTATATTCTACTCGTATTTTTATCTTTTTGGGCTTTTTTTTCCTTAATATTATTCCATTTACGTCCCATATTTCCATCTCTCTTTCAAAGTGAGTTATTTTAACATTCTTATTATACAATATTGCGCTCATCTCGCAAAGTTTACCGTTTTATGTAAAAAAAAGTGAGATTGAAAAATCTTGATAAAAGTAAATTTTTAATTTTGCCATATACAACCAATATAATAAAATAGACTGAGACAAGTAATTTTGTCTCAGTCTAATTATTTAATCTCTCAAAATACTCGCTAATCTAAGTATATGCATGATGATGTTAAGTAAGTTTATAAATAAGTTAAATCCCATTTCTCTCGGTGAAAATTGACCTCTTTTCATTCGATTGAAATCGTACACTGTATATAATAAGAATAAACCAATTCCAATAACTGAAATAATTGTATGGAATATAGGATTATTTAAAAATATACCAATAAAACTAGCAATAACTAAAGCTACTAATGTAACAAATAAATATTTTCCTAATCCCGCGGCATTATCAATCATGAAGTAACCTAGCACACCAAAAGCAGCAAAGGCTCCTATAGCTAACGCGATATTACCATAAAATGCTTGAGTACCTAATGTTCCTAGGTAATACATAAACGATGTATAAGATAATATACCAATTAAAAATGCGAATAGATTTGATATTAATCCTCCAAATTTTCTAGATGATTTTGTAAATAAAGAAATCATTATCATAGCGAATAAGCCTATTGTTATAGGTAGATATAATGCTGGTGGCACAAACTGACCTAAATATGTACCAATTCCAAAAATTACCCAATAGTATAAAAAATACAACCAAGTTTTTCGAATTGATGAACCTCGTGATTCTATTTCTTGATATGTACCGTAGTTATGTTCATAACTCAATTTTTATCATTCCTTTTATAAAGTATTATCCATATTTTACATGTTAGACCTTAACATATCAAACGAGTTGATTGATTCAAATTTGTAATATTCAATCAACAACCATATATTACCATATTACATATATACCCCACCATCACAGTGACTATGCATATAAATATTTTTCAAAACAATATTTAATATTATTGTGTTTTTATTACAAGATGATTACATACAGTACACAGGTTTTTATTTTTGTTACTATTTATCTATCGAGGGATTTATATATTAGCTATTAGCTTTATGCTTTATAACATAATATCGAGATAACAAGGAGGATAAGCCTTTGAAAAAATTTGCATTCGCGGTAACAGCAGTTTCAGGTGTTGCAGCAATCGCCGCTCATAACGATGCTGAAGCTTCTACACAACACACTGTCAAAAATGGTGAGTCATTGTGGGCTATTGCAGATCAATATGGTGTGTCAGTAGATCAACTGAAATCAAGTAACAACATTTCAGGGAATATGATTTTTCCTGGACAAGTCATTACTGTAAACGGAAGTAGTTCAGCTGGAGGAAGTGGTTCACAAGAAACAGCAACTTCAGGTTCTACATACACAGTTAAAAATGGTGATTCTTTAGAAGTAATCGCCCAAAAACATGGTGTTTCAGTTGACCAACTTATGAAATCAAATAATTTACAAGGTTATATTATCTATCCTGGTCAAACTTTAAAAATTGCAGGTGGTAGTGGTAGTGATACAACTGCACCTTCTGACAATACACCACCTTCTCAAACAGGCGGTAACCAAACATTTAATGACCAAAACTTATACGACTGGGGACAATGCACATATTATGTCTTTGACCGCAGAGGTCAAGCTGGTAGTGCAATTAGCACATACTGGGGAGACGCAAAATATTGGGCTGGCGCTGCACAAGCAGACGGTTTCCGTGTAGATAATACACCAGCTGTTGGTTCAATTATGCAATCAAGTGCTGGTCAATATGGTCATGTTTCATATGTAGAATCTATTAATGCAGATGGTAGTCTACTTGTATCTGAAACAAATTACAATACACCACCGGGTGTAACAGACTATAGAACAATCCCTGCATCTGAAGTTTACAACTATTCTTATATTCATTAATATATTGAAAGAGGCTGGGGCATAAATACATGTCTCAGCCTCTTTTATTATAATGGCAGTAGCTGACTGGATTGAAAATGCGCTTATATCAAGCTTTTTCCAACCCTAGTCATCCTTGCCGGGGTGGGACTACGAAATCTATTTATTAAAATGAGATTTCTGTCCCATCCCTTTTTTAATTTAAATTAAAAAGCACACTTTCAAGTTACAATTGAAAGTGTGCTTTCCTATTTTTATACAAATAGTACGCAAATATGATAAATAATAAACGATAGTATTATTGATACTGGTAATGTAATAATCCATGTAATAATCATTCTCTGAGCTGTAGTCCATTTAACACCTTTAACGCGTTGAGAAGAACCTACACCTAAAATTGATGAAGATACAACATGTGTTGTTGATACTGGTAAATGAATAAACGTCGCACCAAAAATGACAAATGCTGATGATAAGTCTGCTGCAACACCATTTGCCGGACGAATTTTCATAATGTTACCACCAACAGTTTTAATGATTTTCCAACCACCTACTGCTGTTCCAAGTCCCATTGCGGTAGCACAACTTACTTTAACCCACAATTCTATATCAGTTGTAGATTGTAGATTAGCTGAAATTAGCGCCATAGTAATAATACCCATTGCTTTTTGAGCATCGTTTGTACCGTGTGAGAAAGCTTGTAAAGCTGCTGTACCAATTTGAATAAATCTAAAGTTTCTATTTGTTCTTGTTAAGTTATTATTTTTAAATACAACTTTAAAAATGGAATACATCGTAAACCCGACAATAAAAGCAAGAATTGGAGAAGCAATTAATGCTAATATAATTTTAGAAAATCCTTGGTAATGTAATACGCCGAACCCTGCCGAACCGATTGCAGCTCCAGCGATAGATCCAATTAGAGCATGTGAAGACGAACTTGGAATACCAAAGTACCAAGTGATCAGATTCCATGCTATTGCTGAAAGCAATGCTGCTAAAATAACAATCGAACCATTTTCTAATTTGAATGGGTCAACGATATCTTTTGCAATTGTTTGGGCAACACCTGTCGCCATTAAAGCTCCGATAAAATTCATTACTGCTGCTAATAATATGGCATGTCTTGGTTTAAGTGCCTTTGTAGATACTGCTGTTGCGATAGCATTGGCTGTATCATGGAAACCATTAATAAAGTCAAAAAGTAACGCACATACAACAATAGCTACGGTTAGAATGAGTAAACTATCCATTTTTTAAACTCCTTAGCTATTTTTCATAATGATTTGTTCAAGTTTGTTTGCTACTAATTGACATTTATCTGCTACATCTTCTAATGATTCGTAAATATCTTTTATTTTTATTAATGTTACAGGGTCTGTTTCACTGTTGAAAATGTATTTAATAGATTGTCTTAAAATACCATCACAGTTAGTTTCATATTCTTTAATGTTAATTGAGTGAACGCGAATATGTGAGAATTTCTTCTCTGCTACAAGTGACACAGCAATTGCAATTTCTTTTACTGCTGCTTGAATGTTCTTAACGAATTCTGCCATGTAGTCATCAGAATAACTGATAGAGTACATTTCAAACATTGCTGATGTTTCTTCCATTTCATCTAAAACATCATCCAATGCATCACAAAGTTCAAGAATATCTTCTCTTTCAATTGGTGTGATGAAAGTTTGATTTAAATCTGTAATCATTTGGTGCATTAAATCATCACCATTTGATTCATAGGCTTTTATCTTATCTGAATAAGCTTTCAAATCGAAGTCAGAGTCAAAATCCATTTCTCCAAATTCAACAGATGCGCGGCTTAAATTCTCAGCTATAGCTTCTAGCTGTATACCAAACTTATCCTTTTTCTTATTAAACATTAATAATCCTCCCAAAATATACATCATAATATACGTAATTACTCTTCCATTGTACTCTTTCAAATTGAATTAAACCACTATTTATTAATGTATTTTTAAATTTTTAAGTTCTTTGTAAACTTTCTGAAAATACAATGTTTACATTGATTTTTTATAACATAAAAAAAGACTAATGGCAAGCATTAGTCTTGAAAACCTTTATAACGCGCGTTGTATAACACGTTTAGAATGTATATAAGCAAGTACTCCAAAGAGAACATATATTAAAGAGTATAGTGACATAACAATTAATACTGGTGTGTAGAATGATTCTCCCATAAAGAACCAACCTGATTTAGCAGCAAAATAACCATGACACAAACCGATAATAAGTGGTAATGCAAAGTTAAAACTAATTTTCAATGCTATACCACGTGACATATCTCTTGAAGTATAACCAAGCTTTCTTAAAATCTTGTAATTTGAAGTTTCATCTTCAGTTTCATCAATTTGTTTAATATATATGATACAACCCGTTGATAGTAAGAAAGCTATCCCTAAGAATCCTAGCACGAATAACATTAAACCTAATGTGCTTTTAGAATTTTCATATATTTCATTGTAAGATAAAGCACCGCCATTTTCATCTTTTGCTACCTTAGCGAATATACTTTCAGCTTTTTTAATATCTTGTTTATTTTTTAAATTAATACCATATTGATCATTATAACTATCATTTTTAGCTTCATTCTTTTTCATTTCATTGAATGTATCATCTGAAACAACATTAACAGGACTATTAAATGAAACTATACTTGCTAAATATTTATCATTATTAATTGATTTAACTTTTAATTTTTTCGTTTCATTATTTACCTTATAAACAATTGGCTCTTTATCATCTACTGTTACAACTTTATCTAACATATCACTATAACCAACTATTGCAACTTCATCATTTTTTAAATTTATATCTTTAAAATCTGAAGCTTTTGCAACAACAGTCGGAGAATTAGATTGTTGACCTTCCATATCATTTCTAGCTTTAAATACTTTTGAATCATCTAACTTATAGAACGTCACATGGAAATCATGAACTTTATATGGAATACCTTCGTTCTTAAGTTCTTCTTTAAATTGTTTCGCTTTGTCTTCTTTAATGAAGATATAGTCATCTGGTGATGTATCACGAGCAGTTTCTGCTGCATTATAATATGAAATGTAACTTAAAGATAAGAGCCCTACTGCTAAAGCTGAAACAATTGCGATAATTGTAAGAGATAAAGCATTTGTTTTCATTTTATGCATAATAGATGAAGTTGATACAACATCTGTAACAGTTAACATTCCTCTTTTATACTTACGTATCGTATTGAATATTAAAGATATAGAACATCTAAATAGTAAGTAAGCACCTACTATTGTTAAGAAAAGTATAGTTAACATTCTTGTATATAAATCGATCATACCCTTAGAATTATCAAATAAAACACTTGATAAATAATAACCACTGATAATCATAATGATACCTATTGCACCGAATATAAGCTCGTATAGTTTTATTTTTTTAATTTTAGTGTCCGTTGCATGATGTTCATTCATTAAAGTTAAAATTGTTTTTCGTTTAATGAAAATATAGTTTTGTATAGATATAATAATGTAAATAACAATCATTAATATTACAGTTTGTAAAAGTGCTTGTATACTAAAATCTAAATGTGCTTCTTGATTTACTCCAATTATTTTATAAAGTATCATAAGTAAAATTTTTGATGAGAAAAATCCTAAAATAGTACCTGAAATAACTGTAAGTGCAAATAACACTAGATTTTCTAAAGCGAATGTTTTAAATACTTCACGTTTAGTCATACCTATTAATTGATATAATCCCATTTCTCTTGATCTTCTTTTTATAAATAATTGGTTTGCATATAATAAGAAAATCACAATAATAACAGTTAATAATGTTATACCAATTTTAATACCTGCGTCTGGCTTAACGCCAGATTGTAAGCCTTTTAAATCATCTGAATACTTTAAAGTTACAAATCCAAAGAATAACATGACGCTCATCGTAATTGAAAAAACATACATACTATAATGCTGGATACTACGTCGTAAGTTTTTAATGACGATTTGATTAAAGCTCATTTACGACACCACCTAACACACTTTGTGTTTTGATGATTTCTTTATAGAATGTTTCTCTATCATCGTCTCCTTTATAAAGTTCAGAATAAACTTTACCATCTTTTAAGAAAATAACACGATTAGAATAACTTGCAGCTACCGAATCATGTGTAACCATTACGATTGTTGCACCAGTTGTTTGATTAAGTTGATCCAACTTATTAAGTAAATCTGAAGCTGATTTAGAATCTAATGCACCTGTCGGTTCATCAGCAAATATTATAGATGGTTGTGCTATAAAAGCTCTTGCTGCAGAAGTTCTTTGCTTTTGACCACCTGAGATTTCATTAGGATATTTGTTTTGGATATCTAAAATACCTAATACTTTACTAACTTCTTCGTATCTTTTATATGCTTCTTTTTTAGAGATTTTTTGAATTGTTAATGGCAACATAATATTTTCTTGAACAGTTAACGTATTTAATAAATTGTACTCTTGGAAAATAAAACCTAATTCTTTTTTTCTAAAGTTCGACATCTGTCTGTTATTCATATTTTGTAGTTGATTTCCATTGATTTCAATTTGTCCACTAGTTGCGTAATCGATAGAACTTAATACGTTAAGTAACGTTGTTTTACCAGAACCAGAAGGTCCCATTATGCTAATAAATTCGCCTTTTTCTACTGACATATCTATTTGTTTTAAAACTTCTTGTTGATTATTTTTAGAACCATAAACTTTTACTAGTTGTTCGGTTTTTAATATGCTCATTTTCAAAACTCCTTTAAATTTGTTTATGGTTTAATATTAATCGTTTACCGCTTCTAAATCCTACGATTCATGATACAATTTGAACTTGCAAAGTGACATTATTGTCACTTTGCAAGTTCAATTGTTGTAAACATATTCGGATTAGGGAAAATGAGAAGGACTTTTGTACCTTCGCCGTATGTTGATTTGACATTCACTTTTATACTTAGTCCTTCAGCTATTTCTTTCACAAGATATAATCCCATGCCCGTCGCAGTTGATTCCCTTTGATTCGTTGTAGAAGTAAAACCTCTTTCAAAAATTCTTGGTAAATCTCTTGCTTTTATACCTCTACCTTTATCTTCTATTACTAAATAAGTTTGACCGTGTTGTTCTCCAGATTTAATCAATATATCACTATTTTCAGTGTATTTTAAAGCATTACTTATAATTTGTCTCAAGATGGTACGGCACCATTTTTCGTCAGTATAGACTTCTGTATTATCTATTTTTATATCGTAACCGACACCTTTGGCAATGCTTATATTTCTACCATGCTGAATTTCTTTTATGACCATATTTTTCAGATTAAAGTGTCCAAAGTAAAAGTCATTAGATTTAGAAGTTAATCTTCTAATGTATAATTGTTGATCGAGTAAGTAATCGATACGACTCCACTCATACAATAAATCTTGCTTTAACTTTGTGTCTTCTATTTGATCTAACAATAATTTCATAGCAGTGATAGGTGTCTTCACTTCATGAATCCATTCTAATAAATCATTTTTAGTTTGCTTAAGTTCTTTATTCTGTTTATGAATAGTTGAACGACTCGTTTCTTCATAATCTTCAATATAGTTAAATATAATTTTTTCATAAGCAGAATGTTGTAAGTCTTTATGTTCCATTTCTTTTAGAGACATATTCGACTTTAAAGCATGATAAAACCTTGTTTCTCTTGAATAGATTAATAACAAAAAGATAACAAATAAAATAAGATTAACGCATATTAAATATTGAGCACTTTTTACAGATATCGCTACATCAAGCCAAGAAGTGATGAGAATCACAATTTGCATAGCTATAAAAAATATTATCCACGGCCATCTTTCTTTTAAAAACTGTCTAAGCATCCTATCCCTCCGGCTCGTGGGCAATATAACCCTTGCCTACTTTTGTTTCAATTAAATCATTTAAACCAATGTCCGTTAATTTTTTTCTAAGTCTATTAACATTTACTGTTAAAGTATTATCACTAACAAATTGCTCATCATCCCACAATGCGGTAATAATTGTATCTCTTGTTACGATTTCATTTTTATGATTAAGTAAAATTTCTAATATAAACATTTCATTTTTAGTAAGTGATATTTCAATATCATTTTTTTCTATAACATGCTTACCATAATCTACACGAGCTTTATTCCATAATTTCACACGAGGTTCTTCTTTATTATACTGATAGACCCTTCTATATATTGCCTGTAATTTTGCAACGAGTACTTCTGTGTGGAATGGCTTTTGTATAAAATCATCTGCACCTAGTTCCATACTCATGACTTGGTCCATAGGATGGTCTCTAGAAGATAAAAATATTATCGGCACATTAGATTGTTGCCTAATCATCCGACACCAGTAAAATCCATCATATTTAGGTAATTGAATATCAATAATAACCATTTCTGGTTCTATTTTTTGATACTCTTCAAATACTAAACTGAAATCATTAATACCATGAACAGACCAACCCCATTTCTCAAGTTGAGTTTGCATCGCTTTAAATAGTGTTTCATCATCTTCTATAATTAATAATTCCATTCTATCCCTCTACTTAGTATATTTTTTTGATTCTCCTGCCTCTGAACGTAATTGAAAATCTTTAATTCTACAATCAATCTCAAATCCTTTTAATGTAACATTATGAATAGGTGCTTGAGATAAATAATAAATCCCCCAAGGAATTCTAGGTATATAATTAAATAAATGAACCATAAATTCATTCGTTTCTTTAAAACGTCTAAATTCTAAAATGCCATTATCTTCGTACATATTTACAGCTAGTGTGCCGCCTACTACTTTAAATTGTATTATATCATCACCAATATCATGACGTTCTCTTTGTAATTGTAATAATGGTTTATTACTATGCTTAAAATAAATATAATAAGTATCTTTGTAATGTTTAATCCTTACAAGCGTGCCACTTGTTTCTTCTAACCATTCAAAATAGTATTCCATACCTTGTTCTAAATTCCATGAATACGGTAATGGCATACGATGTACACTTCTAACATCATCATATTTCGACCTTTGCAATTCAATAGAAACAGCAGGTCGTTTAATAGATTGTTCTGTTTCGATAACTTCTGTACCGTATGATTTTAAAGTTTGAATTGTTTCTTGATCAAAAGGAGAGCCTGTAATATATATGATTTGTTTAACATTATTTGCTTTACATGCTCTTGCCATATTATCGCTAGCTATAATGTTTAAATTTCTTGCATTACTTTGAGTTAATTTTGCAGATTTTTTATTTGGATCTAAATAATATATTGCAATATCTATATCTTTTAATGCTTCTATCATATCTTTCAAAACAAAAATATCGCATTTTCTCCATAACACATCTTCTTCAGTCATATCTTCTTCATATTTTGTAATAGCATATAAATTGCCTATATCTTTTAAAGTATGAATTAAATGTTTACCTATATATCCTGAACCACCAGAGATTAATACATTCGGTTTCATGTTGAAACACTCCTTTATTAACGGTCTTTACACATATGTTATACTGATTATAACTTTAAACTTTAATTACCCTAAATATAACACTGATTATAAATAATAAATAGAAATAGGAGATATTTTATGGAGGAAATCATTCGAGAAATTAGAATAAATGACGTTGAAAATTTCAACAAATTATTAGATAGCGTTATTAACCAGTCAGAATATCTTTTGTTCAATCCTGGTGAACATCAAATTTCTATACAAAACCAAACATTATTTTTAGAAGAGATGATTACTACAAGTAATTCTACTATAATCGTTGCTGAACTAAATGATGTCTTAATCGGTTATGTTACTATTCAAGGCGGTCGTACACATAGAAACCAACATTCTGCAAAATTAGCAATGGGTCTATTACCAACATTTAGAAATAAAGGAATCGGCTATAAATTACTACAAAAATCTGAGTCTTGGGCGATAGAAAGACAGCTCCATCGTTTAGAGCTAACAGTTGTTACAGAAAATGAACCCGCCTACCGCTTATATGAGAAGTTTGGTTTTAAAAATGAAGGTAGAAAAAAAGATACTTTGTATTTTAATGAAAAATATTATGATGAATTTGTAATGGCTAAACTTTTATAAAATCATCCACCTATATAAAACTAACAGGCTAAGACAAATAATTGTCTTAGCCTGTTAGTTTTTATTTATCTTTTTTTACTACAGTTTCAGATTCACGCTTTGTATTATTTTCATATGGTGACTTATTAGTGTTCGCACCTAAGAACATCATTACATTATTATAATTTTTCTTAGCTTCTTTTAAGTTCATATGGAATTGATATTGGTGACGTAATCCGTGTGTACCATCAAAGAATGTTGTTGTTGTTTGAACATTATATTTTTTTAGTACATCGTTAAATTCTCTATTTTGTGGGTCAAATGGATCTGCATCCCCTACTGTTAAAAATGTAGGAGGATAATTATCTGTAATCTGTTCAACTGTAGATAATTGATTAATTTGAGAAAAGTTTCTTTCCCATTCTTCAGAGCCTGTGTAACTTGTCATAAATAAATCAATTCTAGGAAATTCCGTACTTCTAACAGTTTGCATATTATATAAACCACCGAATAATATAACACCTTTAAGGTATTTACGTTTAACTGTTGGTTTCATTTCCATTTGTTGTCGTAATTTTGGATTTGTTTGTAGTGCAACATATTGACTTGCAATCTGTGCACCGGCTGAGTCTCCACCATATACGATTTGTCTATGATCAATGTTAAATTTGTTTCTATTTTTGAGTGTATATTTTGTAGCTTGATCTAATTGTTGTATAGGCGTTGGGTATCTAGAAGCTGGTGCTAACGCGTAATTAACATTCACAATAATATATCCTTGCTCTGCAATTTGCGCTAAGTAAGGATTTTTATGTCTTTTATCGCCAGCTATAAATCCGCCTCCATGCGTCCAAAAAATAACAGGTAATTTTTCACCTTTTTTAATATTGGATGGTGTTATTATATCCATTTGGCTATTTGGAGCTTCGTGCCCATATGCCACATCACGTGAAAGTTGAACTTTTTTATTATTAAGTAGCAACTGGTTTGCCTTTTGAGCTTGCAACTGCATTTCACGTTGTTTATGTTCTTGATATTTGTTATAGATATAGAAACCGCTTATAACAACGATGATCGCCACTATTAAAATAAACAATCGTCGTTTCTTTCTTTTCATATGTTCACTTCCTCATGTAAGAAGATAGTTTAACATATACAATAATTTTATGCGATATGTTTTTTGTTGTCTTTTTTCCTTAAAATATACTTAAATAATATAGCCGCACAGATAACTAAACCTATAACACCCATAGCTGGATATAATTTATCGATAAGTGATGAGAACCCAACAAAACTAAGTCCATAAGCTGCTACCATTGCTATAGTAAGTAATACAATATATTGTTTAGAAAAAGGCACTGTAAATCTAGCAGTAAATGAATACATTAGCCCTAATATTGTGTTATACATTACCATTAACATGATAATCGATAATGCTAAACCAACTATTGGAGAAATCGTTCTAGCTAAGGCTAAAGTTGGTATTTCTACTCCGATAATGTTTGGGTATTCTGATAGTAAACCTGAATTGATTAAACCTAATAATACTAAATAAATAACACCGCCGATAATTCCACCTAAACCTGAAATATGTCGTTTATCAGCATCGCCACCTATAGCGACTAAAGTACTAAATCCTACTGAAAATGCTAAACCACCGTAAATAAATCCTTGTAAAATCCCCCATAATAAACTTGGTTGTTTTACAGTTGAATTTATATCACTAATGCTTACATGACCATTCACAAAGAAATAGCCTGCAATAATTAGAATGACAATGATTAAGAATGGTGTTACGACACCCAAAGCTTTAACTATTTTATCAAAATCTAATAATAATGTTATATATATAACAATACACATTATTAACGCCCCCAACCAAGTTGGGACACTGAAACTTTCTTCAAATGCAGAGCCTGCGCCAGCAATCATCGTGACGGATATACCAAATAAGAAAAAGATTAATACATAATCAATCACGACACCGAATTTTCCGAATAAGTAATTAATAGTTGAGCTATGGTCATCAGCATCTAACGCCGTACCAATTTTCGCGACTTGTCTACCAAAGAAGGCCAACATAATCCCTGAAATAATAACGCCTATGTATCCATATAAGCCATAATGAGTGAAGAATTTCATCACTTCTTGACCAGTAGAAAATCCTGCACCTACCACGACTCCGACATAGGCAAAACCAATTTTAGTTGCTTCTTTTACATTTGACACAAATGTTCCTCCTCATTTAATTGAATCAACATATAATCTTATACCCACTGTTTTTAAAAATATTCATTAAGATTAAGAAAACCTCTTACTTAAGTAAGAGGTTTTATATTTTTACATTTATTGTTCACTTTTACTTTCTAAAGTTTTGCTATAGTTAGCTCTCGTAACTGTGAAACCAACAATTACAACTAAAGCTAATAATACAATAGCGAACCAATAAGACTGATGTAATCCAATAGTCATCGCTTGGTTTACATCTTCTGTTGTAGGGTTTTTAATGCCTTCTAAAGCTGCAGTTTGTCCACCGTTCATAATACTCACAAATACTGCAATACCTAATGCTCCACCTATTGGTTGAAGCATATTAGATACAGCTGTTCCGTGTGGATACATTTCTTTAGGTAACGCATTTAAAGCATTAGTATTAGCAGGCATAAGTACAGCTGATATACTGACCATCAATATAATATAAACAAGTACAAATACCCATACCGATATACCTGGATGAATGTTTGCGTAAAAAATAGACACACCTAATAATAAAAGTAATCCCGGTACAACTAGTTTTCTTGGCCCAACTTTATCAAAAATAGCTCCCATAAACGGTGAAAGGAAACCATTTAATAATGCACCAGGTAATAGAATGAGACCAGCTACTTTTGCACTAAAGCCCATCGGACCTTGTAGATACATAGGCATTACAATTTCCGAAGCAAACATCGTCATAATAACAGCAACGAATATGATAACACCTTTAGTATAATTATGATATTTAAACACTCTTAAATCCAATACTGGCTCTTCAAGTTTAAATTGTCTTAAAACAAATAAAACGATTGAAATTGCGCCCACGATCAATGTAATGTAGATGGCTGGATTCGTAAAACCACCTTCAATTGAACTAACTGATGAAACGCTGTATATGATACCAGCAATACCTACTGTAGACATTACAATTGATGCAATATCGACTTTTGGTTTTGTAACCTCTCCTACATTTTGTAAATATTTATAAGCAAATATAAATGTAAATAACATAAATGGAAGAACAATTAAAAATAACCATCTCCAACCTAGGTAATCAACGATAACTCCCGATAACGTTGGTCCTAATGCTGGAGCAAACATTATAACTAAACCAAATTGACCCATAATCTTCCCGCGTTCACTTTCTTTATAAAGCATCAGCATGGCGTTCATAACAGTAGGTATCATAAGTCCCGTACCTGCAGCTTGAACCATTCTTCCGACTAATAACATTGGAAAATTCAATGCCAATCCCGCAATTAATGTTCCAATTGAGAATATAACAACTAACCCTAAAAATAGTTTTCTTGTGGGGAACCACTGGTTAACGATTGCTGATAACGGCGTTAACACACCCATTACCAACATGAAACCAGTTGCCATCCATTGCACAGTTGGTGCATCTACATTAAATACAGACATTAGCTCTTTTAATGCTATATTCAAAAGTGTTTCATTTAAAATCATAAAAAATGTTCCCACTAGAAACACTATCATTATGATTCTTCTCTTAAATTTATTATCCATGTCTTTCTCCTAATTTTTATTTTTTTAACTTTCCTATGATGCCATAAAAAATAAACCTAGTCAATTGACTAGGTTTAAGCGTTATTGAATTTAGACAGTTGAGAAAAATCAACTACAACTTGATCCATACGCTTAGCAGTTTCTTTCATTATGTTTCTTGCTACTTTATTTTCTGGATCTAATTTTAAAATTTGTTTACTTAAGTCAAAAGCTTGTTTATCAGTCAGCAAAGGTTCAGGAATAGCGTGTAATAAAAGCATCTGTAACAAACTCTTCACTTCCTTATGTTCTGTAAGAATCATAGAACGCTCTGCGTGATAATAAGCTGTATGGAAAGCACCTTCATGATCACTATATGGATATACATGTAGAAGAAATGCTAAATCGTGTAATTCATTCGTTTCTTCTCTTTTTATGCAATCGAGTATAAAAGTATAAAACATTGTACTTTCATCTTCATGAGCTGCTGAAATAAAGTGTTCTTCAAATTCTAAGAAATCCACTTCGGACATCAATCTATATGCAGTATCAAATTCGCCACTTAATATATGACCTTTAATCAAATCTTTCATTCAATGTCCTCCTTCTCTCTATGCAACATCTATCGAAGTTAACTCTCAATTTTATGGTTAAAAATATTATAACACGTTTTTATTATAAATACTTTCAAAAACTGGTATATTTTAAATTTTAAAATAAATATGATGGTGATATTTGCATCTATGATTAAATCTTGCAGAACAGTGCGGACATACCTCACTTAACATATAATCATTAATGGACATTGTTTGATTACAGACACCGCATAAAATTGCTTGTTCATCAAATTCATCTTTTTCCCATCTTATTATTTCATGATTTTCATTTTCATTATGACATTTATAACATGAATAAAACTTATTACAACATTTAAATTTTATTGCTATGATATCAAGTGGCGTATGGTAATGTGTACATCTCGACTCATCGTCAACAGTTAAACCGTGTATGTTAACCATGTGTACCTCCTCAATTTATAATATTTAAAACTTCTCATAATAAAGTATACTTTGTCAATTTTATACGCTTTGACTTTTAATGTTTTATGTTATATATTTATATATGAACACATATTCATATGAAAAGGAGTACACTATGACACAATCTAATTTATTAGATGAAGAAACATTATTATTAGTTTCTCAAACATTCAAAGCATTGAGCGATCCAACTCGCGTAAAAATATTGCATTTACTATGTACTGGTCGTCATTCTGTAGGCTGTATAGCAGAAACACTTTCTTTAAGTCAGTCTTCTGTTTCTCACCAACTTAGATTTTTAAAAAATTTAAGACTGGTTAAATTCGATCGCGAAGGAAAAAGTATTTATTATTCTATAGATGATGACCATGTGATTTTACTGCTAAAGCAAGCTATAGAGCATGCTAAACATTAAATATATTTGGGGGTAAAATTTATGTCACACGATCATCACCACGATCATGCACATAACCATGTGCATACTAATAACAAAAAAATATTGCTCATTTCGTTTATTATTATTGGTTTATTTATGATAGTAGAGGTAATTGGTGGTTATATTACAAATAGTTTAGCTCTGTTATCAGATGCTGGTCATATGTTAAGTGATGCTATTTCACTATTTATAGCACTTATGGCGTTTAAATTTGGCGAACGCGTTGCAAATCATAAGAAAACTTACGGGTATCGCAGGTTTGAAATACTAGCTGCATTAATTAATGGTGTACTTTTAATCGCCATTAGTTTATATATTTTTTACGAAGCTTTTGAAAGATTTTTCAATCCTCCTGAAGTGGCATCAACTGGGATGCTTATAATCAGTACAATAGGTTTAATAGTGAACTTATTCATAGCTTGGTTAATGTTTAAAGGCTCTGACACGAAAGATAATTTAAATATGAGAGGCGCTTTTATACATGTACTCGGTGATTTATTAGGGTCTGTCGGTGCAATTGCAGCAGCTTTAATTATGATTATATTTGGTTGGAGATTAGCCGATCCAATCGCAAGTGTTATTGTGGCACTTCTTATTATTAAGAGTGGCTATGGGGTTACAAAATCAGCACTCAACGTGTTAATGGAAGGTACGCCGCCAAACATCGATGTTAACGAAATAACCGAAACTATTAAATCACATCCTGACATTATAGATATACATGATTTACACATCTGGTCAATAACAAGTGACTTAACAGCTTTAAGTTGTCATGCTGTTGTAGATAGTCAAAAAACTGTCTCAGAATGTGACAATATAATAGAAGAAATCAATCACAAATTAAGTCATAAATCTATTCATCATGCGACAATACAGTTAGAAACACCAAATCATCAACATGACGATTCATTATTATGTTGTATGGAAACAACTGAACATGTGCATTAAATTAAATATTATAAAGCCTTCCCTTTAAGTATCTGATATGCTCCCTGTTAAGTAAACACTTAAATAGTGAAAACTTAGCAGGGAGTTTTATTATGACTAGAAATATTAAAATAGATATTAATACTTTATTAGAAGCTTTTGATTTATATGAACAAGGTTATAGCTTCTTAAACGTTATAAAAATGTTGTCATTGAATACAAATCGTAGATTATTAAGTGAAAAATACCAGAGGTATAAATTATATGGAG
>NZ_JAJNHQ010000015.1:0-55221 GCF_022386845.1 Mammaliicoccus sp. C-M13
ACCGAGACATATAAATGTCTCGGTCTTTTTATTTCAAAAATGCTATAATATTTTCTTCTATTTCATCCTTATCCTCACTGCGCGTTATAAGATGTGATGAATTCGGATATGCTGTTAAAGTTTTTTCATTGCTACTCACATGTTCATATATGTATTCTGCACTTTCTTTATAAGATTGTTGATCTCGCTCACCATACTTAATGCTAATTGGATTTTGTATTTTATTTAAATTAGTCATGATATCTTCTATATAATCACAAAATTTAGTTGCACCTTCATCGTAAGTATCTATCAAAGCTATTTGTCTTTTGCTTTCATTCTCGTCTAAATTTTGTATGTAATTCATCCGTTCACCATAGCTTTTTATTCTTCTCTTAATATTATTATTATCTTTTTTGTTAGGTGCTGACATAATAACACTTTTGTTTATATCCTTTTCCTCTGAGAGTTTCAATGAAAATAAACCACCTAAGGATACGCCTAAAACGTTAATTTCTTCATAACCTTCATCTATTAAGAACTGATAGCTTTTTAAGACTTGATTCCACCAATCATCGATTTGGTAATCTAAAAACGCTTCGATACTAAGCCCATGCCCTTTATAAGCCGGTACATAGCACGTAAATCCTTGTTTGTTTAGATTATAAGCCAAATCTTTAACGTCTCTTGTAGTGCCTGTAAATGAGTGTAGCAACAGCACTGCCCTATCTTCACCTTTTAAATACATATGACGCGATTCTTTCAAATTCAACAAAAATTATCACTCCGTAACTATTATCTTTACAAAGTCCATTATATTACAATTTCTTTTCCATATAATAATTTGTTGTTTTGAAACCTACTTTTTCATACACTGATAAAGCTCTTTTATTATGTCCAAACACATGTAGGTTAATAGTATCCACACCCATTTCTTTACAGTATTCATTAAGTGCTTCCATTGTTTGAGTACCTATACCTTGTCCTCTAAATTCTTCAAATAATTCAATATCATAAACAAATGCTCTTAATGCATGGTTCTTTTCAAATACCCTAATCCATAACGTACCCACTTTGTATTCATCTTTATAAACAGTAAATATTTTATGTTCTTTCGTATTCAAATCATCAGGCAACAATTCGTCAAAATACTTCCTTGATCTAGCGATAGCATTTTCTTTTTCATAAGCACCGCTTTTAACCTGTTCATTCGCAAAACTCATTAAAGAATGTTCTTTAAAGTCAGCAAAATCAGCTTGATTCATAAATACTAATTTAACAGTCATGTGTATACCCCCTAAATGTAAATTTATTATACATTATACACTTTTATATTTTGGAAATATATTTCTTAATAAAAAAGAGGAAATCTTTTAAAGATTCCCTCTACTTATGAATCAATATTTTTACTAACACTATTTTAATTGATTATTAGTTTTTTTATTGCTTTTTATAACTCTAACTAACAATGAAGCAGTTGGGAATAACATTAATACTAGACAAATATAATATAAATTAACAAGTGTATTTTCCCAAGTTAATGGACCTAATAGCGCGAATATAAATATAAAAGCTAATATTAAAATATTAATCCCTATATAAATAAATAAATCTGTTAATTGCGATTGAGCTTTATAATCGAATGTTCTTCTCCAGTATTCAAAATACTTCATCTTGTTCTTCTTTTTCTTGTATAATATCTAAAATATATAACTTATAAAATTCATTAATTCCCACTTTCAATATATGATTATTCAAGGTGAAAGTTAATGATTTTACATTTATTGTGAGGAACTTCTCACTTTTTTATATTATATTAATTTTACATTTTTTTCAATACTTATTTTTTATATTTTTCATTCAGTATTCCTATAAATTAATATAGAATTTAATGCATAAATTCTCTTATGAATTAATTTAGATATCATTTATTTATTATATATCTTGAAATCTTGATTTTAGTATTATCTATTAAATTGAAACTTATAGAGGCTAAAATATCTATCTCAATAATAAAATCATTTACAAAATAGATGTAATACTTATTTTCACACAACAAAAAAGCCTGCAACCATAATGGTTACAGACTATATAACGGAGATGGAGGGATTCGAACCCTCGCGCCGCAGAACGACCTACACCCTTAGCAGGGGCGCCTCTTCAGCCAACTTGAGTACATCTCCATGGCTCCACAGGTAGGATTCGAACCTACGACCGATCGGTTAACAGCCGATAGCTCTACCACTGAGCTACTGTGGATTAATATGATTTTATCAAGCACAAATACTATTATATCAAGCATGGTCATAATTTCAAGAGTAAACTTAAAATAAATAACGGAATATTTACACTTCTAGTGTCACATATCCCATTATTTATTATTATCCATTTATTTTTTGTAATTATTTTTATTTAAATAAAAATCAATAACATCTAGCACATTATATCCCTCCTGATTTAACCCTAAATTCACAGAATTAAGTTCTCTAATGAATAAATTTTTACGATGATTTCTATAATGTAAACATGTGCAATTCAAATATTGATGATTTATAACATGTTTAGATATATTAAATATAATAGAAGGTGCTTTTTCTAATATAATTTTTGTTTTATTACCTTTTAATGGGATGAATTCTTTAACATAAAGAAGATTTAACCAAGTATTTTCTGGAGTTCTTTCGGAGTTTGTACAAAAGAAATAAGTAGAAATGATAGGTGAAACTAATATTGGAGGTTTACTTGTGATATTCGTAAGTCTTTTTGTAAATTGCTTTCTTTCATTGAAATGTTCGCCATAAAAACGGCATGACTGATTCATTATTTCTTGTGGCTTTGATTTTACCATAAACGGATCTTTTCCTGCTTCACATATTTCAGAATGAACAATATGATTATCTATTTTTATACCATGTATATAAACAGTATTTTGTTTAATAATATATTTTTCCATAGACGACCTCCTTTACAATTATTTGTATTACTATACTACTTTATTAAAAATTTTATACTATATTTAATTTCCCTCCTCCCTTAGTAATTTTTCTTTATATTTAATTTAAATATATACAAATATTAAATTATGGTCAATACTTTTTTATTAAAATTCTATATTTTTTCTATGAACTCTAATCTATTATTAAAGGGATCTCTAATAAAAATCCTTTTTGCCCCTGGAAATCTATCATCAGATTGATATTTAATATTCACTTCGTCACAATAAATTTTAAATGCTTCTAAATTCTCAATATTAATAGCTGGATGAGCTTTCCTTAAAGCATTAAATTCCTCTTCAATACCGATGTGTAAATCTATATCATTAATATTCAACCAAACACCGCCGTTACCTTGTAAAGATTTCGGTTTTTCTATTTCATTAAATCCTAATTTATTTGCATAAAATTCTCTTGCTGTATCTTCAGATCCTTTAGGTGCTGATAATTGTATATGGTCCCACTTTTTAAATTTAAACATTTAATTTCTCTCCTTTAATAAAAAATTACATATCTTTACATTATTAATATTTTATTTTATTATTTTCACATGGTAAAATAAGGTTGAGCATAAAAGTTTGAATATTACAAACACTTAATTATAATATAAATATAGAGGTCTATAGTTAGCTTTTCAATCAAATAGCGAAAGTTTTTAAAATTTCTGAATATTCATTGCATTTAGAAAATAAATACGCTATAATTTTAACAAATAAAGTCAAGGGGTTGTTGAAAATGAAACAATATTCACAAGTTAAACACCAAAGTCTAGAAACGTTTGTTAATAACTTAAATGATTTATCAGTTGAACTTGTTATTGACTCTGCACTTCGTGAAAATCGAAAGCGTGAATTAGCTATTTTAATTGATGAAGCACTTGTAAATCGAAATAATGAATTGTTCGATCAATACAGTGAAGAATTAATTCAATTGGAGGATTTACAATCGTGAATTGTCATTTAAATACTAGAACATAAAAGGAGACTACTTTTGACCCAAATCAAAAATAGTCTCCTTTCTTTATAACATTAAATCAATAATATCTTCTTTTTTGATATCACCAAAATAATAAAATGCATCTACATCTTTTAAAGCTTCAGTAATAGATGATTTTTGATGTTGTACTCCTATTAAAGCATCTTCAATATCTTTAACATCCCCTACACCAAAGAAATCACCGAAAATAGCTGCATGTTCAATATTACCTTTCTTAACATCCAATTTAATTTGAATAAGTCCTCTATCAAATTTGTGACTTCTTTCAAAGTTATATTTAGGATTTTTACCGTAATTCCATTCCCACTTTTGGTATTTATTTTGACTAAGTTCGTTAATCTTATCCCAATCTTCTTGAGTTAAGTGATACTCCTCTACTTCTTCACTACCTTGTTGTTTAAATATTGAAGTTAGAATACGCTGTTTAAATGTTTCAATATCCATAGGCTCTTCAAGAAATTCTTGAATGTTTGCAACTCTTGATCGAATTGATTTAATACCTTTTGATTTAATTTTTGCTTCACTAACACGTAATGCATTTACAACTTCTTCTATTTCACTATCCAACATTAAAGTGCCGTGAGAGAACATTCTATCTCTTTGTTTAACCATTGCATTTCCTGAAATCTTTCTTTCTCCTACTTGGATATCATTTCGACCAGATAGTTCAGCTTTAACACCCATTTCATTTAAAGCATCTACTATTGGTTGTGTGAATTTAGCAAAATTGTGAAAGCTATCTTCATCGTCTTTCGTCACAAAACTGAAATTTAGATTACCTAAATCATGATAGACTGCTCCACCGCCAGAAATCCTTCTTACAACTTTGATATTATGTTCTTCAACGTAAGATTGATTAACTTCTTCAATTGTATTTTGATTTTTACCAACAATTATAGATGGTTGGTTAATATAGAATAAGAAATAGCTATCGTCTTTAGGCAAAGAAGTGAGTACATATTCTTCCATAGCCAAGTTAATCATTGGATCGGTAATACCATTGTTACTTATAAATTTCATTCATATTTCCTCCTTATTTTTCCCCAATCAGCCTCAATATTATATTACCATATGTTGAATTAATCATATGTATGAAATGTTTGTGATAATATAGAGGTATATTCACATTTTACTTTTATATGTATAGGTAATTTAGTATAATGTTTCTTAGTATTATTTAGGAGGATTAAAATGACAATTGCAGAAGTAGGAAATATCATAGAATTTCAAGATGGCTTAAAAGGACGCGTTGAAAAAATTAATGAAAACTCAGTTATCGTAGATTTAACAATTATGGATAACTTCGAAAGTTTGGAATTACCAGAAAAAACAGTAGTAAACCATAAGCGTTATACTATAATTTCTAATGAGGGATAATAGTGAAAAAACAAATTAATGCTCAATTAATATGGTTTATTTCAAGCTTCGTCCTCTTTCATATTTTATTATTTATTATGAAAGGTGAAAAAGAAGTGTTCTGGTATTTATATACTGGTATTATGCTAATTGCTGGAATAAGCTATATATTTTACCAAAGAGAAATTAAATCTAAACGATTATTACAATCTATTGGGTACGGTTTAATAGGCGCAATATTTTTAGTCTTATTGCAGCTTTTATTATCACTCATTTATAGTGGTCTGTCTTATGAAGCACTATTTAAAGAATTAATGCGCGCTGGTGTTTTCTATAAATGGCAAATGCTTGTAACTATTGTAATCGCAATTCCTTGTCACGAACTATATATTAGAACAATATTACAAAATCAATTGCAACAAAAACTATCTCAACCTATTATTGCAATTGTAATCGCTGCATTAGCTTCAAGCTCATTATTTTTATACTTAGGTAATATTCCTATCTTTGTATTTATTTTATTAGCTCAATTAATATTGTCTACTTTATATTTTTACACGAAACGAATTATTACATCATATATAGCTCAAGTAGCAGCTATTATCATACTCGTAATTATATTTAGTTAAAATATTTTGAAACATACAAGTTTAAGTCAAAATTTAAAACAACAATCCATTGCCAAATTAATCAATGGATTGTTGTTTTTATTTTATGATTTCAAAATGATGGTCTAGTTCTATTCTACCTTTAGTTTCTGATAATTCTTCTATTATATATTCAATGACTGTCTTTTTAGACATAACATAATCATTTCCTGAAATAATATTTTTTACATTTCTATATAAATAATCTGTCATGACAACTATATATTCACTTTCTAAATCAACATCTTCCATAACTATGCGGTGACCAATTGGTTTATTTATATTAACTGTATAGTTAAACCCTTTCCAAACGGTCATCAATGTAGGTTCAAGAATCTCCTCGTTATAATAAACTTCACCATTTTGATTACTTAATGCTGTAGCCGTTCTCTCAAGAATACGTTTTATTTCTTTGCCTGATAAAGTGATTTTGATTGGCTTATCCGTGTGAATATAAGAATGATAGACATCTTTATTTTGAATTTCACCCCTTAAACCTTTACCTTCAGGATTACCTATTTGTGCACAAACAAAATCCACATTGTTAAATGCTCTCTGCATACTATTTTGAATGCATTGAATAAATACATGTGGCTCTATAAACAAATCTTTTATATCTTTATAATCTAATATAACTGGCATGTCTACTACAGGTAGTTCTGCCCAGTGTTGTACAGCTTTTTGATCAAAATAAGTAAGTTCTAATAAGTCTCTATCTTCAGGATAACTTGAAATTTCAACATGCTTAATAGAAGAATCTATGATTTCTACAGAATTTGTTCTTTTCTTAAATTGTATAGACATATCAATGATATTAGTCGCATCTTTTCCTGGTTGGATAAAGTGAGTTTCAGCCACTTTCATATCAACTACATGCTCTTGATGCCCTGTTATAATAACGTTCACACCTTCAGTGCTTTTCATCATATTTTCAGCATTATGACTATAATAAGCTCTGTAATTACTTTTATCTGTATAAGTATTTAATCCACCATGATACAGCATAATTAAAAAGTCAGGGCTTTCTTTCTCATGTAAATACCTCACCCATCTCTTAGCTGATACCATTGATTCTCCAACAGTTACTTCGTTCTCTAATTCTACATTTTTATTCTCCATTAAACCGCTTGAAGTAAATCCTATAATTCCTATTTTAATTCCATCGACATATTTTATAGTGTAAGGTGTTGTAAAATAAGGTTCTTTTGTTTTGCTATGTTCTATATTAGCTGCTAACCAAGGGAAACGGCTTAAAGCAATTGAACGATTTAAAAAATCTAACCCGAAGTTAAATTCATCTGGGCTAACCCCACTCGCATCAAATTTCATATCATTCATAATCTTAATCATTGGATTACGTTTATACGGCGCAATTTGAGCATAGTAAAATGCAAACATTGAACCAGATAACATACCACCATTATCAAGTAATAATACATGATGATTTGTCTTACGCTTATGCTTAACATAAGTAGCCATTTTTAATATATTACCACTTATTCCTTTCCTACCTATTTGTCCATGTAAGTCAGAAGTAGCTAACAAATCAATTGTCACAGTTTCATTAGTATTCAATGTTTTTCCCCCTTTTATTTTATTTTACCATTTTTAAAAAGAGTTATGTTTTTTTCTGCTAATTTGGTAGAATAACATCAGCAGAGGTAGGAGACGTTTATGAAATCATTTAAAAGAATAATCATTCTAAATATTATCGTTGCTTTAACTGTTTCAGTATTAATTGGTTGGGTATTAAACAAAAATTATACCACTAGGATACATCAAAGATTAGATGCTACAAAAGAGATCATAGATTTAAAAATAGGAACTTTCATTACTCAAGCAGATAGTATTTCAGAGTCTTTAACGACTATATTATCTAATACGAATAATGAAGACTTTATAAATAAATTTTTAGAAGATAATCACACGAGATACAGATGGATTGATCACATTTACATAATAGATAATCAAGATAATATTGTATATGACTCTAAAGGTAAGGGCTATACAGATATAGAAGAATATCAAACTTATAAACATCGTTTTCCAGTTTCTAATAAAGACGAATTAAGAACTAAAAAGAAATCTCTTAAAAATTCAGATATACTACTTTTAACAACTCAACTAAAAGTTAAAAATAAAGATTATACATCAGCTGTTGAAATTAATATGAACGCATTTCAAGATGAGATAAAACTTATTTCAAACCGATTGAATATTAATATTCAATCGATTAATGGAACAGAAATTTATCAAATTGGACCTGAATTTAAAAACTCTAAATCCATCAACTATGTATATAAAGACTTACCATTCTTGGTAAATATTTCTGGACAATACTTTTTCATTTCAAGAATAGTAATTCCAAGTTTATTAATATTTTTAGTTATATTTTTATTATTAACAATCGTTGCATTAGTGTATAAAAGTCGCTTAGAAAGGATAGAACACGAGCGTTTAATAGAACAAGCAAATAATGAAAAACTTAGACTAATAGGGACATTAGCTGCAAATACTGCTCATGAAATTAAAAATCCCCTGACAAGTATCAATGGATTTATAGAATTAACGAGAATGAAATATGATAAAAATAAATTAGATACACATTTCAATATTATAACCGAAGAGCTAGAACGTATAAATGATATCGTTACACAGTTTTTATATTTAGGTAAACCAACAAACCTAGAGTATAAAAATATTAATATCGTACAAACAATCCAAGATGTGGAAGCATTCTTAGAGTATGAACTTGAACAGAATAATATCAACGTTATACTCAACTTACCTGATAAACCTGTTTATTCATATTTATCAGAAGACCAGTTGAAACAAATATTGATAAATTTATTCCAAAACTCTAAAGACGCTTTACTACAAACAACAGCTGCAAATATAACTATTAATTTGAACATAGATTCTAATAACAATATAACACTAGAATTTAAAGATAATGGTGCAGGTATTACAAAAGAAACAATCCAAAACATATTTGAGCCATTTTTCACAACGAAATCTTCAGGAAGTGGCCTCGGCCTATATTTAAGTAAGAAATTAATAGAAGATTGGAATGGTAAAATATACGTTCATTCTGAAGAAGGAGAAGGAACAACATTTACTATTTCGTTACCACTTTCTAAAAACTATATATGTAATAGACCTCTAATAGCAGTAGCAGACCCAAAATAAAAAGGAACTTTTCGTTAAAATTTCTAAACGAAAAGTTCCTTTTTTAATACTAACCTATTTGTATACGTTCTTTAGGATAATGGAATTTATCTGGCGTTGATTTTCCACCTAACATTACAACGAAACATAATAATCCTACGCGACCTATAAACATGAGTATCATGATTACTATTTTCGATCCTAATTGCAATCCATCTGTAATACCCATGGACAAGCCACATGTACCAAATGCCGACATGGTTTCAAAGAAAATAGATAATAAATCATGTTTTCCATCTTCGAACCTCACAATCGCAAGTACACCGACAAATGTGATAGCTAATGCTAATGAAATAACGGCAAATGATCTTTGTATATCTATCGGATGTACTTCCCGATTAAAAGCTTTAATTGTCGTTCGTCCATTACTAAAGTTAACTAAGTATAATACTAGTATAGTAAATGTTGTTGTACGAATACCTCCACCAACAGAACTTGGAGATGAACCGATAAACATTAACCCCCCTAAGAAAAAGTTGGTGGCTTCTGAAAATTGAGTTAAATCTATGGTTGATAAACCGGCGCTTCGTGTTGAAGATGATTGAAACATCGCATAAAACAATGATTTATGCCAAGTAGCTCCTTTAAATGTATTTGAGAATTCAAATAGGTAAATGACTATCGTACCTAATACAAATAAAAATAAATATGTAGCACTCGCAATTTTCGTAAACAATGAAAATCTAAAGTTTGGTATAGTATTTTTCATATAAGTTTTAACTTCTATTAAAACAGGGAAACCTATTGCGCCTAGCATAATAAGCAACATTATAATCGTTTGAACAAAATAATCATTCGCATATGGTGCTAACGAGTCTCCAGTAATATCTAGTCCACCATTCGTCGTGGCAGAAACTGAAGCAAAGATACCTTGATGTATAGCTTCATTCACAGACCCAATAACTTTATAAAAATAAAAAGATAATAAAATAGCCCCAATAATTTCTATCATTAAAATCGTTCTTACAATATCTAATATTAATTTTACAACGCCATTCATTGCAGTTGAATTACTATCTAGCATAATAAGCTGTCTTTCTCTAAGTCCTATATGCTTACCTAATATAACCCAGAGCAATGTCCCTATAGCCATGACACCAATACCACCAATATTCAGTATGACTAATATAACTGCTTGTCCAAAAGTCGTAAATGTTTCTCCAATAACTACAGGAGTTAGTCCTGTAACACTGACTCCAGACACTGCTACAAATAAAGTATCTACAGGCTCAATATTTACACCTGGTTTTACAACATAAGGTAAATTCAATAATAAAAAGGCGACAATTATTGCGGCCAAATAATACAAAACAATACCTTGTTGCGGCGTCATTTTTTGAAAAAAGTATTTAATAATGGACACAAATTGTCACCTCTATTTATTTTAAAGTTAATGTCTTAGTTATTTCTTTACCCTCTCGGATAAGTTTAAGCTTAATTTCTTCACCTGACTTATGATTATTATACAATTCTTTACGGAATTCAAGGTTATTTTCTATTTTTTTGCCATCCATTTCTACAATAACATCATGGAATTTAACGTCCGCTTTTTGAGCATTGCCTTTTTCATCAATACCAGTTACAACCATACCAGAGTTATATTTACTAGGCAGTGTTATTTGCGATTGTTCGTCAGATTTTAAAGTTTTATAATTTTGAGCCATAATGCCCATTTCTGGTCGTTTGATTTTACCATCTTTTTCTAATTTCTTGATATATTCAGCAGACTCATTTGAAGGAATAGCAAAAGCCATACCCTCTACATTAGGCATATCAATTTTTAATGATACTACACCAATTAAATTACCTTGTGCATCTAATATAGGCCCGCCTGAATTACCGGGGTTTACAGCTGCGTCAGTTTGTATTGCTTTTATTTCCCAATCATATTCGTCATCCCCATTAAAATCAATAGGAACGGTTCTATCTAAACCAGAAACTACACCTGTAGAAATACTATTTTGGAATTCCGCCCCTAATGGGCTACCAATAACAATAGCTGATTCTCCAAGTATTAAGTTATCAGAGTCTTCAAATTTAATTGGTTTAAAATTAGCATCTTTATCTGTGGGAATTGTAACAACAGCAATATCAGACCATTGATCCGACCCTACTACAGTACCTTTATACCTTTTACCATTTTCACCACTAATAACTGGTGATTTATCATTAGATATAACGTGTGAATTTGTCACTATGTATGTTTTATTATTTTCTATTTTATAAATTACACCTGATCCTACACCGCTATTTTCTTCTTTCTCTTTTTGAGAGGATTCAGTTTTACTTGAGATATCTGAATCCTCATGAGAAACACCAACTACAGAGTTTTTAGACTTCTCAACAGCTTCCATTACATTTGTTATTGGTTTTTGGAAACCTTTTTGAGATTGCTTCTCTTCTATAGATTTACGACTTTCATTTGGTGGGTTAACATTTTGGAATATACTCCAAACTAATATGAATATAAGTATAATAGCTAATACAATAGCGATTATCGGCCAATGCTTTTCAATTTTCGATAAGATGATATTAAGTATATTTTTATCATTTTGAGATTTCTTTTCTACCTTTTCATCATGTTCGGCGCCGCGTTGTTTATTTATTTCGAATTCATTCTCTTGCTTATTATTCAGCTTATTTGATTGATTATGTACTTTCTTATATTTGATTTCTTCTGAATCATCTAGATTTTGGTTATCTTTTAGATTTTCAAATGAATCTTCAGTATTTTCTGTTGAGGAAACATCATCTTCAATAGATGAACCTTCTTTAGAAAATTTACCTTCATGACTGGATTCTAATCTTTCATCATCTAAATCTAACGTTGGATGATCCTTTGATTCTTCTTTCTGCTTTTTAATTTCTTCTTTTGTTAATTTTTCAATACGTGCCTTTTGCATATTTTCTTTAACACGTTGTTCGTTTTTCTTTTGTTGTTCTTTTTCATGAGCACGTCTTAATTCGTCTTCTTTACGTTCTTGTCTTATTCTTTCCTCACGTTCTGAATTATGAAAGAATTCACGTCTTTGTCTCTTATATTCATTTCTAGGAATGACATGTTTCTTTTGTGACATTTCTTGTCCTCCTCAACCAAAACACTTAATGTATCTATTATGCCATATAATGCAAAATTATTTAACCTAAATCCATTGCATTCAAGCAAATTTGCACATAAAAATTTATAATAAATTTACGAAAAATTAACATTACCTTAAACTTGTACTTTTGGCTATAGGTAAAATTTTTATATAAGCTCTTCTTTGTTGATAAAAACAATTGGTTAGGACGTATTTCCTAACTCATATTATTCCCTCAAGCGTCAACACTTCACTAAATCGTAGATAATATTACGATAACGGGCTTGTTTAAAAACACTAGCTCGTTAGAAAATGTAACGGGCTTGTCTCAAATTTCTTGCACGTTAGACCAGTTTACCATATGTATTTAAGTTAAAATTACATTGCAATCATGAAAAATATCACGCTAACGGGCTTGTTTAAAAACACTAGCTCGTTAGAAAATGTAACGGGCTTGTCTCGAATTTCTTGCACGTTAGACCAGTATATCAACTCCATATTTATAAAAATATAAAGCACTTCGCATAATTTAATTAATAATGACAAAAACTAAATTAACGAAGTGCTTATATCAAACTTTTTTCATTACTAGTAATTCTTCCTATGGTGGGCTACGAAGTTTTTAGCAAAATGAGAACTCTATCTCACTCCCTCGTAAATAACTAGTTATGAAGATTTTTTATTATGTCGAACTGATGTAATCCAGCCGATAATCACTAATGCTAATAAAACTGTCCAGAAAATAGACTGCCATACAATACCATGTGGGAAATCATGTGGTATCAATGCAATTTCATCATGTGCTAATACGATAACGAGTAGCTTTATACCTACCCAACCAACTATAGCGAAAGCTGCTGCTTCTAAATTCGGATATTTATTTAATAATTCTACGAAATATGTTGCAGCGAATCTCATAATGATTACACCCATCATACCACCGATGAACATTACACTGAATTGTCCTAAGTCCATTCCGCCAAAATGAATACCTAAAGCTGGTAATGTAACCGCGATTGCAAATGCCGCTAACATAGAGTCTATAGCAAATGCGATATCTGCAAATTCAACTTTTAATACTGTCATCCAGAAGTTCTTCTTCAATTTATGATGACCTTCACTATCAGAAGGGAATTCTTCTTCGGTAAAGTTCTCATCACTTTCTTCAACATCATCGGGCGTTTTGATCTCTTTATCTTTATGCTTTTTAAAATCTATTAAGTTCTTAACAGACATATAAATAAGATAAAGTGCCCCTGCTGCTTGAATTGGCCAGAAATTAGCCAAGAAGCTAATTAAGAATAACGAAATAAAACGGAAAACAAATGCACCTAATAAACCATAAAATAATGCCTTTTTCCTTAAATCTTCAGGTAAATGTTTTACCATTACTGCCATTACAACTGCATTATCTGCAGCTAATAAACCTTCAAGAAAGACCAATACGACTAAAACCCAACCATAGCTGAGCAATAAACTTGGATCCATCATTCTCACACTCCAATTTTTATTTTGCAAAACAAAAGAGACCATGCCTAATAAAAGGCAAAGGTCTCACTTAACATTTATAACATGCCCATATTACCGGAAACTTGCGTTTCGTAATGACGATAATATGCTAGAATTTACATTCTAAAGTTACTCCCCTTCGACAAAGTCGTAGGTCTATTTAGTTTTCTTCGTTATTATACATTGTTTTTTTGTTTATAACAAACTATATAATTTAATTTCTGGGAATTTATCTTCAAACCATCTTGTAGCAAATTCATTTTCAAATAAGAATACGTAATTATCATAACGATCTTTTACTAATATTGAACGGCTAGAGTTCATATTATCTTTGATATCTTTTTCGTTTTCAATCCATCTAGCTATTTTCTTACCAACTTGTTCCATTACAACGTCAACATTATATTCGTTTTTCATTCTATGTTCGAATACTTCAAATTGTAGCTGTCCAACAGCACCGAGTATAATTTGGTTCGTGTGTAATGTTTTATACAACTGAATAGCACCTTCTTGTACTAATTGTTCAATACCTTTATGGAAATGTTTTTGTTTCATAACGTTTTTCGCACTAACTTTCATAAAGATTTCAGGTGTAAACTGTGGTAAATTTTCGAAATGGAATTTCTGATTATTTCCTACAAGTGTATCTCCTATTTGATAATTACCAGTATCATACAGTCCGATTATATCCCCACTCACTGCATGGTTAACAGTCTGTGTATCATCAGCCATAAATGAAGTTGAACGTGTGATTTTATGTTTTTTCTTCGTTCTTTGCAATGTTACATCCATACCTCGTTCAAAGGCTCCACTCACGACACGCATAAATGCGATTCTATCTCTATGTTTTGGATCCATATTTGCTTGAATCTTGAATATAAAGCCTGAAAAATCTGTATCAAATGGATCAACTACTTCACCTTCTTCAGTCTTTCTACCATTTGGCATTGGTGCATGGTCTACATAGGCATTTAAGAAGTTTTGTACACCAAAGTTAGCTAATGCAGAACCAAAGAATACAGGTGTTAACTCTCCAGCAAGCAACATTTCTTTATCGAATGTTTCACCCGCTTCTTCAACTAACATCAATTCGTCAATAGCTTGTTCAAACTGTGAATCATTTTTAATTGGATGATCTTCTTCTAATTCATAATCATCATTTAAATGTAGTACATTTTCTTCATCTCTAAATGGCTCAATAGTTTTCTCTTCTCTATCTATAATACCGAAGAAATTTTGACCCATTCCAACTGGCCAGTTCATAGGATATGTTTCAATTTCTAAAGTTTTTTCAATTTCTTCAAGTAATTCAAATGGTTCTTTACCCATACGGTCAAGTTTATTAATAAACGTAAAAATAGGGATTCCTCTCATTTTACATACTTTAAATAATTTTAAAGTTTGGGGCTCTATCCCTTTAGCACAGTCAATTACCATGACAGCACTGTCTACAGCCATCAATGTTCTATATGTGTCTTCCGAAAAGTCTTCGTGTCCTGGTGTATCTAGAATATTGATATTATAGTGATCGTAATTAAATTGCATAACAGAACTGGTTACTGAAATACCACGCTCTTGTTCTACTTTCATCCAGTCACTCGTAGCAAATTTTCCTGACTTTTTACCTTTAACGGTACCTGCTTGTCTTATCGCACCCCCGAATAGTAATAATTTCTCTGTTAACGTCGTTTTACCAGCGTCTGGATGCGATATAATCGCAAAGGTTTTTCTACTTTCTACTTCTTCTTTTATTGTCACAATTCATTTCTCCTTATAATTCGGATGTCCAATGGCTAATTCTATTCGCTAATTCGTTTGCGTCTTCTTCATCTAATATATTAAACAAATGTATATACAGATGTTCAATTAATGATTCACCGAATAAGTCATAATCGATTTGGATAGACCAAAATAAATCTGGAATAGAAATAACAAAATATTCTTCCTTTTTATTCTCATATATAAAAACTTTGCATTTTAAGTTATCAGAATGGCTTTCTCTAATCTTCACTAGGTTTACCTCCATATTTTTCATAAGCTGCTTCTAGACCAATTAAATCGTCTCTATGAGGTGCTTTAATATGTCCTGGGATAATTTGGTAAGGTTCTCTTCCTTTTGATGCTAATACCACTGTATCTCCTGGTTCTGAAATTTCAATAGCGTGCCTAATACCTTCTGCTCTATCTTCAAATTCTACATAGTTTTGGTGTGTCGCTCCTTTAGCTAATTCTGCTGTTAACATTTTCGGATCATCATTTGCTGGATTATCTGGTGTAAATACAACGTAATCTGCTCGACAACTTATTTTACCCATTTCAGGTGTTTTTGTTAAGTCTCTTTCTCCAGCCATACCTATTAAGAATATCAATTTTTGCTTAACAAAAGGTTTTACAGCATCAATTAATTTATCGATACCATCAGATGTATGTGCATAGTCAATAATTAAATCAATCGGTAGGTTTTTATCTAATACTTCTAAACGTCCTTCAACTGGGGGCATCTGTTTAACAGCTTTAATGATTTCTTTTAAATCATAACCTTGCACCCAAACACCAAGAAGGCTCGCTAATAAATTAAGAATATTGAATTTACCTAAATACGGAGATTCAACTTCATATTCACCAAATGGCGTTGTTAAAGTAAATGTCGCGCCATTGATAGATTCATTAATATTTTGAGCCATAAAATCAGCTTCATTGTCTATTCCATATGTAAATATTTCAAATGGAGTAACCGGCTCTAGCTCTTTAGAAAAAGCATCATCAGCGTTCAATATGACAAATTTATCTTTTCTATAGTCTTGGCCTAATTGGCTAAATAATAATGATTTGGCATGACCATATGCTTCCATTGTTCCATGAAAATCTAAATGATCTTGTGTTAAGTTTGAAAATATCGCAATATCAAACTCTACGCCTCTTAGTCTACCTATTACTAGACCGTGACTAGATACTTCAAAAGTCATGCTTTCACATTCTTGCTTAACAGCCTCGGATATATGTTTAGTTAATGTAACTGTTTCCGGTGTCGTGTTCACACCCTCCGTTACAGTTTCATTAATTTGAAACCCATTTGTTCCAAGATAAGCACTATTTTTACCAAGCGCTCTAGTTAAATGATGTACCATCGTTGCTATTGTCGTCTTACCATTCGTTCCAGTAACACCTATTGTTTTTAATTTTTGGCTTGGATATTCAAAAATTATATGGCTAAAAATACTTGCTATTTTTAATGTATCTTTTACAACAATTAATAGTACTTCTTCAGATAATTCAATATATCTATCGCTTACGATTACAGTACACCCTTGTTCAATAACATTAGGGATAAATTCATGACTATCTACTGTATAACCTCGGGAGGCTACAAATATAGATTTTTCAGTTGCAGTTCTAGAATCAGTTGTAATATCGTTTACTTCTTGGTTTGTATTCCCATAAACTTGCTTTAATTTTATTTTGTTTAATAACGTCTCAACTTTCATCGTTATTTCTCCTTTATTTTCAATAGGTCTATTATACACTTTCTTTATATGATTTTATAGTTTTGACTTAAGATATATCTAGTTGTAAAATGAGTGAGTACTCACTTTTAAATTAAAAGAGGTGTTCATAATGATAAAAGTAGATAATATAACTAAGTCATACGGAAAAGTTAATATATTAAATGATATGACAACACATTTTGAACCAGGTTGTATCACTGGTTTGATTGGCCCTTCTGGTGCTGGTAAAACAACGCTCATAAAATGTATTTTAGGAATGGAAGCCATTGATTCAGGTAATATTACGATTGAAGATGTCGACATACCTAACCGTAAAATTTTACGTTCAATTGGATATATGGCGCAAAGTGATGCATTATACGAAGATTTAACTGCTTACGAGAACATGTTATTCTTTGGAAAATTATATATTACTAAAGAACAAAATTTACAAACCAATATACAACGTGCTTTAGAGATGGTGAATTTATATAATGAACGCAAGAAAAAAGTAAGTGCTTTTTCTGGAGGTATGAAAAGAAGACTTTCTCTCGCTATTAGTTTTATTCAAAACCCAAAAATATTAATTTTAGACGAGCCTACTGTAGGTATAGACCCAAAATTAAGAAAATCTATATGGAACGATTTATTTGAGGAACGTAATAAAGGAAAAACGATACTCGTCACGACTCACGTGTTAGATGAAGCGGATAAATGTGACAGACTATTATTAATGAGAGACGGCAATATTATTTCTTACGGTTCACCTGATGAAATAAAATCATCATTTAAAGTCAACACGATAGAAGAAGTTTTTCTTGAGTTAGGAGATGGTGTAGATGCTTAATATAGCAACAAGAATATTTAAACAAGTGTTGCGAGATAAACGTACACTAATGCTTCTGCTCGTTGCCCCACTGCTCATCTTAACATTAATTTATTTCTTGTTTAATTACTCAGATGAATCTAAAGAGTTAAAAATCGGCACGTATCAAGCTAATGAACATTTAATAAACCAATTACATGATAAAAATATTGAAACAGTTCAATATGATGATTATAAAAATTTAAAAGATAAATTTAAAAATGATGACCTAGATGGTTTTGTAGAAGAAAGTAATCACGAGTATTCTATTACTTATGAAAATTCAGACCCTAGTGTAACGAATCAATTAAAGTTAAAGGTTAATCAAATTTTGGTCAGTAAAAATATCAATCAGTTAACAAATGCGTTAAATAATCAAAGTAAAATGTTAAGTGAAATAACGAAAAAGTTACCAGACAACATAAAACAAGATTTACCTCAACAAGACAAACCAAAAATCGAAAAAATTGAAACATCAAATCACTATTTGCATGGCAATAAAGATACGAATTATTTTGATACAATCAGCCCAGTTTTAATTGCATTCTTTGTATTTTTCTTTACCTTTTTAATTTCAGGTATTTCCTTACTGAAAGAAAGAACTTCAGGCACACTTGACCGTACACTATCCTCTCCAATTAAGAAATATCAAATTATTATAGGTTATATAATTGGTTATGGTACATTTGCTGTTATTCAAACAGCATTAATTGTTATTTATTCAATATATGTATTACAGATGACAACAGAAGGAAATATTGCGCTCGTATTTATAACAAATATATTGATTTCATTTATTGCTTTAACTTTAGGCTTGTTATTATCAACTTTTGCATCATCTGAATTTCAAATGATTCAATTTATACCTCTAGCTATTGTTCCACAAGTGTTTTTTGCGGGTATAATACCAGTAGACTCAATGCACAAAACATTGCAATATATTGCACATATAATGCCACTTTATTACGCTGGCGATGCAATCCAAAACGTTATGATCAGAGGTTATGAAATATCAGATATATATGTGAATTGGATTATTCTCTTCCTAATATTTGTCTTGTTGCTAGTCTTAAATATATTAGGTATGAAAAGATATCGGAAAGTGTAGGTTTATATTATGAATCGCTCTATTAAAGAAATTATGAACGAACAACTAAAAAAGCAATCACAAATAAGTGAAAAACAAAAAGCAGTATTAAATAGCGCAACGGTATTATTTAGTGAACGTGGATTTTATAATACCTCGACAAAAGACATTGCGAGAATGGCAAAAGTTTCTGAAGGCACTGTATATAAACATTTCAAAACAAAAAATGAATTATTATATGCAGGATTATTACCTTTATATAAATCGGTAGTTGCTCCTGAAGTGTTAAAAGAATTCAGTTCAGAATTATCAAAATGTGATAATTTAGATGCATTTATTGACACATTTGTAGATAATAGAATAAAATTCATTGATAATAATAAAAATATAATAAAAATAATTTTTGGAGAAATAATGTATAATACAGATTTTCGTAATATAATGACTGATGTTGTTAAGCAATCAATCGGACCCACTATTTCTCAATATATTCAAAATTTAAAAGACAACAATCAAATTGATAAAGATATACCCGCTGATTTAGCCTTTCGAATGATGGCTAGTCAAACGATTAGTGTGATGTTACCTGTATTACTTTCTCAAGATTACTCAAAATCAAAATTAAATGAAAATATCATATTAACTAAACAATTATTGATAAAAATGTTGAGATAATCATAAGAAACTGTATAGATTATGTAATAAATGCAATATCTTTTCACAAATTAAGGAAAATACGTTAAACTATCATAGATAATAAATACAAATACGGAGTGTGGCTAATGGTTTCTCAAAACAAAAAATTATTGATTATTACCGGTTCTTTTGGTAACGGTCATTTACAAGTAACGAATAGTATTGTGAAACAATTTGGTGAAATGAATCTTGATCATTTAACTGTCATTCAACATGATTTATTTCTTGAAGCACATCCTATTATGACTTCTATTGCGAAACAATGGTACATTAATAGCTTCAAATATTTTAGAAATATGTATAAATTTTTCTACTATAGTCGTCCTGAACAAATAGATAAGTGTTTTTATAAATATTATGGATTAAATAAATTGTTAAATTTACTAATTAAAGAGAAACCAGATTTAATATTACTGACTTTCCCTACGCCAGTAGTATCTGTTTTGACTGAACAATTTAATTTGAACATACCTATTGCTACAGTTATGACTGATTATCGTTTGCATAAAAACTGGGTTACACCACACTCAAATCGCTATTATGTAGCGACTAAAGATTTGAAAGAAGAGTTTAATTCAATAGGTATCGACTCAGAATCGATTAGAGTTACAGGAATACCTATTTCAAAACAGTTTGAAGAACCTATCAATCGTCATGATTGGTTAATGAAACAAAATTTAGATCCAAATAAAAGCGTTATATTAATGTCCGCTGGAGCATTTGGAGTTTCTACAGGTTTTTCATCTATGATTGAAAAAATTGATGCGCATGCTAAAGACTCTCAAGTAGTCATGATTTGTGGAAACAATAAATCTTTACGCTCTGATTTAGCTCAATACTTTAAAGGTAATAAAAACGTACTTATATTAGGTTATACAAAACATATGAATGAGTGGATGGCTTCTAGCCAACTGATGATTACGAAGCCTGGTGGTATAACAATATCTGAAGCGTTTGCTAGACACTTACCATTAATTTTTCTTAACCCTGCTCCAGGACAAGAACTAGAGAATGCTGAATACTTTAGTGAAAAAGGATATGGGAAAGTTGCTAACACACCTGAAGAAGCTACTAAATTAGTTATTTCACTTGTAAATCAACCTGAAGAACTTAAAGAAATGACACAACTACTAGAAGAAAACTATTTAGAAAAACCAACTGAAACAATTTGTAAGGATTTACTTTCATTACTAAGCGATTCACTTACTTACAATGAAATTTATGGAAAGGTCCCTATGTATGCAAAATACTTCATCAGGTAAATCATTCTATAAAAAAGATTTTTGGATAATGCTCGTCATTTTATTTATGATGGAATTTGCTAGAGGTATGTATATATTAAGTTATTTACCATTTCTACCAACGACTACAGCGAAAGTGACTGTTGGTATTACTTCTACAGCAATTTCTTTACATTTTATAAGTGACGCGTTAACAAATTTCGTAATTGGTTTTCTATTAAAAAGATTCGGTCCAACTGTAATCTTAACTAGTGGTTTTTTATTAGCATTTACAAGTTTAGCATTAATTATTTTCTTCCCATCACCTGTTATTTATATTCTGAGTGCTATTTTACTCGGAATTGCAGTCAGTCCTATATGGGTGATTATGCTTTCAAGCGTAGAAGAATCATCACGTGGTAAACAAATGGGTTATGTTTACTTTAGTTGGTTAGTCGGTATGCTTTCAGGTATGATATTTATGAATTTATTATTCAAATTACATCCAACTAAATTTTCATTTATGATGGCATTATGTGTATTAGTCGCTTGGGTATTGTTCTACTTTGTTAAAGTACAATTGACTGATTATGAAAGTAAATCTGTAAAAAAGCAATTAACAGAAATTGTAGATGTTACAAAGAGACATTTATTATTATTCCCAGGTATATTTTTACAAGGTGCTTCAATAGGAATGCTTGTTCCAATATTACCAACATACGCAACTAAACATATGGGTGTAACAACCTTAGAATATACGATTATTTTGATAGTTGGTGGTATTGGTTGTACAATTTCGATGCTATTCTTTTCAAAACTGATGGATAAATACGCTAAAGTATTTACTCATATCATTATTTTTATAGGCTTCTTAGCTTACAGTTCATTTATTTTTGGATTAACTTTATTAACACAGCTATTTATTGTTATAACAATCGCCCTATTAATCGGTACGATTTACGGCCTATTATTGCCAGCATGGAATACATTTATGGCTAGTCATATAGATACAAAAGTACAAGAAGAAACATGGGGTGTATTCAACAGCGTACAAGGTTTTGGTACGATGATTGGACCTATACTAGGTGGCGTTATTTCAGAAATATTCGCTGACGTATACTATACAATTTATGCTTCAAGTTTAATTTTCTTATTCTTAGCTTTATTTTATGGTATATACTTTTTAAATGTCCGAAGAAAGAAAAGATCAAATACTATATAAAAAAACAGAGGATATCCATTTTAAGTGGAATATCCTCTGTTTTTTTATTGAACAATTAAGTTCTAGAATAATCTGTTTAAAAAATATAATTATGTCTTATATTGTTTAATTTTATCCTAATGTATAAGATGCTTCTTCAGACCATGTTTCATCGTCATTTTGTTTCATTAATTTAATAGTATCAATTGTTTCTGAATGATTGATACCAGCCATTTTAACTTGCCCAAAGATGTCTTCAAACTCTTGGCTAGAAAGACCTTGTGCAATTGTAAAATGTGGGACAAATGGATGTGTGCTTTCACCATAGAATTCACTATTATTAAATTCATTATACAATGCTTCTAATTCATCTGTTTTTGTTACTTTAAAGTATATTACGTTTTTAGTTGGCGTAAAACTAGACGCCTTTGATACTTGAATGTTTACTGGTTGATGTTGTTTAGCAGTTTCCGCAAGTCTATCTTTAACTTTGTCTAGTTCATTGTCTTCAATGTCAAACTTTTCTTTAATAGTAATATGCGGACTAATTAACGCATAGTGTTTATCGTATCTTTTACGATAAGCATTCACTGCTTCTTGGAATGGTTTTGATGGAATAAGTACGATGCCTAATTTCATAATGATACTTCCTCCTTTGTTTGTCTTCTATTTTATTATATCAAACTTTTCTGTTTTTGATGACTTAAAAAGTAACTTAACATGTCTTCTAAGTGTGGTTTCCATGTTTTCCATGTGTGCCCACCCTCTAATTCTCTATATTCGTAAGTTATGTTATATTTTTGTAAAAGTTCACTAAAAGCTCTATTTGGCGTAAGAAAATCAGCATAATTGCCACTAATCAGTTTAAAATGATTTTCTTCTTTTCCAATATAATGTTTAATGTTTAACAACCCTAATGATGAGCACGCTTTAAATTTTTCTGTAACGGTATCGTTAATCATTGGACTAAATAAACCTAGTTGACTAAAATGATGTGGGTATTCTAGACCTGTTAATAAAGCAATGCTTGCTGCTAAACTATCGCCTAATAGTATTCTAGCATTTCCCACTTTCAACGTAGAAAATGTTTTATCAATATAAGGACAAAGCTCTTTCACAACAAATTTTGACATTTCTTTTCTATGCGAACCATCTGGATGAAATTCTTTTCTTCTTTCTTCGACACTTTCATAGTGAACACCTACTATGATTGCTTTATCTATTTGATTCGCAGATCTTAGCTTTTCATACGTTCGATGTATTTGGCCGAATTGGAAGAAATCACGACCATCAAAAGTAATAATCACATGATGTTTATACAAATCTGTATAATCTTTGGGTAAATAGATTGAGACTGTCACTTCCCTTTCTAAAAATTTACTTTCTAAATTAATTTGATCAACTAGACCTACTTTTTTATCCATAAAAAACGCTCCCAACTATACATATAAATACATTGTACAGTAGAGAGCGCATATTTGAAAGCGTTTGATATTTATAAATTATTCTTTAATATCAAATTCTTTTAAACGTTTTGGATAATCTTCATGCCAAAATTTTGCATCTGGAACTTCATTTGGATCGGGTCTATATATTGCATATTTTCCTGAACCTTTTTCTTTCTTTTGCCTTTCGAAATCTTTAAGTGCTCGTAATGCTGGTTTGTGTAGTATCCATATTGCAATAATATTTAACCACGCCATCATACCAACACCTAAGTCACCCATCATCCATGCTACATCCGCCGTTTTAACACAACCATAAATTGTGGCAGCTATGAGCACTACCCGCACAAGATTTATCCATATTTTCTGCTTGTCGGAGGGGACTATAAAGCTGACGTTGGTTTCTGCAATATAGTAATATGCGAGTATAGTTGTGAAAGCAAAGAAGAATAACGCTAATGCGATGAAATATGAACCTATTCCAGAATAGCCTGGACTAAATGTGTAGTCATCTCCTGAGAATGCTTTATCTATCCCTGCTTGTGCATACATTGCTGTACCACTCACATCTTTACTACCATCAGCACTTTCTACATAAATTCCATTATCATGAATTAAATGTGGCGATCCATCTTTATTTGTAGCACCATCTGTAATATTAAATGTACCAGTCATTAAAATCATTAATGCTGTTGCTGTACACACTAATAATGTATCAATATATACAGAGAACGCTTGTACTAATCCTTGTTTTGCTGGATGTGAAACTTCTGCTGCAGCAGCGGCATGAGGCCCAGTACCTTGACCTGCTTCATTTGAGTACAGTCCACGCTTTACACCTATCTCAATCATGGCACCAAATATACCACCAAATGCTGCTTCAGCTCCAAAGGCTGATTTAAATATAAGCGCAATTAACGAAGGAACTGCATCTATATTAAGAATAATAATTAATATTGCAAAACCTATGTAAATAATAGCCATAAACGGAACAACTGCCGTTGCTACATTTGCAATTGATTTAATACCACCAAAAATAATTAACGCTAGTAATATTGCTAAAACAATAGCTATAATCCACGCATTCAAACCGAATGCATTTTTCATTGAAGAGGCAATCGCATTTGATTGAACACCAGGTAATAACAATCCTACTGAAAGTATTGTAACAAGTGCAAAAATAACTGCGTAAATTTTTCCTGCTTTACCCTTTATACCAGTTTCTATATAGTAAGCAGGACCCCCACGGTATTGACCTTTAATATCTCTTTTATAAATTTGGCCGAGCGTTGATTCGATGAAAGCTGAACTAGCACCTAAGAACGCGGTTGCCCACATCCAAAATACTGCACCAGGACCACCGATGAAAATCGCTGTCGCAACACCTACAATATTACCAGTACCAACACGACCAGCTAATGAAACTGCTATCGCTTGGAATGAAGAAATACCTGTAGGTGATTTTTCCCCTTGAAACATTAACCTTATCATTTCTTTAAAATGTCTAATTTGAAAAAATCGCATCATAAATGAGAATAAAATTCCTGTAAGTAATAAACCATATACAAGGGCTTTACTCCACACTATATCATTGGCAAAGCTAACAATAGATTCCATAATAATCTCCCCTTTGTTGTAAGCCTGTAAGATAATTTCTGAATTCTGAAAATTTGGAAATTATCTTGTTATGATTATACCATGTATAAAAACACAATCAATATATTTTTTCACTTAATAATTATAATATTTGTAAGCGTTTTCTTTGTTGATTTAATCTTTTTTTATATTAATATAGTTTAAAATACTATTAACTTTCTATTCATGAAAGATTAATATTTATTCTAATCCGTACAACTTAAAATTAATATAGATTAATTTACGAATATAGATTTAAAAGTATTTCCAATTATCATTGTCAATTTTCATTTTTCGCTTATAATATAATGGTATACAAAACTAGATTAAAGGAGGTACGCTCTTGTTAAATAAAGCTTGGTTCCGTTCAGGAATCGCCATTCTCCTAACATTTCTAATCATAAAAGTATTTATGGAAATTAATCAGATTTTTTATCCAATCATTGTTATTGTTCAATCGATTTTATTACCTTTATTATTAGGTGGTTTCTTATTCTATATTTGTTTACCATTCCAAAAAATGTTAGAAAAAAGAAAAATACCTAGATGGGGCAGCATCACTATTTTAATGATTGCATTAGTATTCGTTATTATGTTGTTCATTTCTATAGTTGCACCTCTAGTAACAGATCAAATTAACAATTTAATTAGAAACATGCCTTACATCCAGCGTGAAGTACAAAATGCAGTAGATTATGCTTTACAACAAAGAGATAGACTACCAGATAACATTTCTCAAAAAATTAATGACTCTATAGAAAGTATTAGTGGTATTGTGACAGATATGCTTTCAAACTTATTTGGATATATATCTTCATTAGTATCAACACTTTTCTTATTAATTTTAGTACCTTTCTTCTTAATATATATGTTGAAAGATCATGAAAGATTTATCCCGTTTATCGCTAAACCATTTAGAGGACGTACAAAGTGGTTCGTAGTTAATTTATGTAAAGACATTAACCAAACGCTACAAGCTTATATACAAGGCCAAGTAACAGTCAGTTTAATCTTAGGTGTCTTACTTTATATCGGTTATACATTTGTAGGCTTAGACTACGCTCTATTACTTGCCTTGCTCGCATTAGTAACTAATATGATACCATTCCTGGGACCATGGTTAGCTTTCATACCAGCAGCCATTATTTCAATAATTCAAGACCCAGTGATGTTTATATGGGTAAGTATTATTACGTTAATTTGTCAGCAATTAGAAGGTAATGTTATTACACCAAATATTATGGGTAAGACTTTAAGCATTCATCCCCTAACAATTATTACTGTTATATTAGCAGCTGGTAATTTAGGAGGATTCGTAGCTATTTTAATTGCTGTACCAACTTATGCTGTTATTAAGACAATTGTTAGAAATGTATACACACATAGACAATCAATAAGTTCAACAGCATCGAGAACGGTAGAAGATGATCCAATAGTAGATAATGATTTAAAATAATGACTATTTAAAAAGCCGAAACACGGCGTTCGTGTTTCGGCTTTTTTAGTGTACGCTGCCCTTCTTTCAAGCTATATTCATTTTGCGGTTCGATAATTTATTTTATCGGCCTGTATTTTTGCGTTTGCGGGTCGATAATTTATTTTATCGGCCTGTATTTTTGCATTTAAGTCTGAAACATTACAATGTATCAGACCTCTTTATTATAGTGGCAGTAGCTAATTAAATTGAAAATGCACTTATATCAAGCTTTTTTCAATCCTAGTCATCCTGACCGGGGCGGGTTACGAAATCTCTCTCCCATTTTAAATATCATTTCATATAAATAAAAACTCACAATTCGAAGGTTAAACAACAACGAATTGTGAGCACTATTTATGAGACTAGTATACTTCCCAAACTAATAATTATTTTACGATATGATAACCTGAATCAACATGAATATTTTCACCAGTTACACCGCTAGAGTAATCACTTAGCAAGTAAGCAGCTGTTTTACCTACTTCTTCTGTGTCTACATTGCGTTGTAATGGCGCACGTTCTTCAATTTCTTTAAGGATAGAGTTAAATCCACCTACACCTTTAGCACTTAAAGTACGGATAGGTCCTGCAGAAATTGCGTTAACACGGATATTATCTGCGCCTAAATCACTTGCTAAATATTTAACATTTGCTTCTAAACTTGCTTTAGCTACGCCCATAACATTATAGTTAGGAACAGCGAATTCTCCGCCTAAGTATGTAGTAGCAACGATACTGCCACCTTCAGGCATAAGTTTTTTAGCTTCTCTTGAAACAATTGTTAAAGAATAAGAACTGATGTCTTGTGCAAGTAAGAATCCTTCTCTTGTTGTATCACTAAATCTACCACGTAAATCTTCCATATTAGCGAAAGCAATTGAATGATAAACGCCATCTATTTTACCGAACTTATCGCCTATTTCTTTAAAAGCATTTACAACGTGATCGTCTTGTTGAACATCGCATTCATATAAATATGCTTCATCTTGGTTTTTTAGTTCGTCGAATAATTTTTCAAGTTGATTTTTACTACGTTCTTTTCTGTAAGTAAATACTAATTTAGCACCAAGTTCATCTAATACTTTTGCTACGCCGAAACCAATACTTCTCTTATTAGCAATACCCATAATGACATATGTTTTTCCTTCTAAATTAAACATTCATTTAACTCCTTTAATATGTATATTATTCTTTACATTCACTGGTAATGATACCACTGGTCATACCACCTGACAAGCATAATACCTTTATTTTCATTTAGAAAAAAGCAAAAATGAGAAGCAAGTTTCACTCCTCATTTTCACTTTAAATCAAATGAATTCCATATCTTGTTTTAGTTCTGATACATATTCTTTCGAACCTGTAACAATCAGTTTATCTCCATATTGTAATTCTGTATCACCATGCGGTACGATTGAATCTTTTCCTCTAATAATTCGTACGAAAATGATATCGCCTGCAAAAGGAAATGAACGTAATAACACATTGTGGTAACTGTGATTTTTCATTTCGATTTCATATAGTGATGTTTCTACGTTACTTAATAAGTTCAGTACGTTTGGAGATTCAATTAAACCTTTAAGTAATATCTTATTACTTAAGAAACTACTAAAGAATTCAATGTTCTTATCGTGTAATTCATCATCTTCTGAAATGTTTTCTTGCTTACAAATAATTCGTTTAACACCATGTTTATGAGCCATTAAAGCTACTTTTTTATTAATAGCATCATCATTTGCAGAACAAACAATGATATCTGATTTAAATAACCCAAGCTCTATTAGTTCTTCTTCAACATAATCATCTAACTCATGTGTTTTAATACTTTCATCTAAATTACGATGATCAGCTAAGTCTTTTCTAAAGAACATAGTCGTTTGATATATGTGTGAATGAATACTTTGAGCAACTGGTATAGACAGTTGGTTTTTACCAATGAAACTTACTTTAACAATTACTTTAGTTTCTTCTGGTATTGGGAATAACTTCTTGAATACTATTGGTACAAACACACATGTTATAACTGCACTTAACACAAGTATACCTGAGATTTCAGGTGAAATAGTGCCTAATTGTTCAGCAATTTTAGCAGCTGCAATTACAAGAGAAAGTGTTGATGTTAATAAAAATGCTGATGAAATTGTTGTTTTCATATCATACCATTTTCCAATAATACTTACTGGTATTAATTTTGAAATTAAGAAAGCAATAAACAATAAAGGTATGATAAGCAACAAGCCTGGTTCTTTTATTAAAGAAGGTATGTTTAAATTTACACCGACCATGATAAAGAATATTGGTATGAAAAACCCATATCCAAATGAATCTAATTTCTCTATCATATCTTGATCTGGACCAAGCAATGAAACAATAACACCTGCTAAGAAGGCACCAAGTATATTTTCAGCCCCTACGCCTTCAGCTAAAGCAACCAATAGTATAATAAGTGCAAATACTGCTCTTATCCCTATTTGTGTTGTTCCTGAAGTTAACTTTTTTAAGAACGGTGATTTAATGAAATAGCCACCAATTATGTAAAATACAATTCCAAATGCGATTAAAATCGTTATTAACCATAGCGGTGAATCACCTTTTGCGTTTATCGTACCGTAAACAGTCAATAGAATCATCGTTACTAAATCTGCTACAACTGCTACTAGTAAAATAAACTGACCTATGCTCGTATGCATAATATTCATTTCTTTAAGCGTTGGAACAACTACGCCTAGACTTATTGTTGAAATGATAATAACCATAAGTAAAACATCATCGATTAAACCTGTCCATTTAAATACAAATGCTAAAAATATAGATAAAATCATAATCATTGAAAAGACGATAGTCATTAAAGATAAATTGCTTGGAATTTTATTCGCTTCTTCATCTTCTGAATGTTTCTTTGACTTAAATGCATTGAAATCAATTTCTAAACCACTTAAAAACATCAAAAAGATAAATCCAAGTGTAGATAAAATGGATAACCAAGCATCCTCTTTAACTAGACCAAATAAAGAATCACCAATTATAATCCCCATTATAATTTCGGCTACGACTACAGGTAAGAAAGATATTTTAAGTCTATTGACTAGTATAGGGGTTAAAAATGCTGCTACTACCACTATTACTAGCGAAGTAAAACTAGAATGTTCCATATTTTTCTCCTTATATTAAATATGACATAAATGCAGTTGCTAAACCAAAATATATTAACATACTAATAATGTCATTAATTGTCGTTATAAACGGGCCGCTTGCTACTGCAGGATCTATATTCATTTTATTCATAAACATAGGTATGATTGCTCCCATTAATGTACCAACTGTCATTGCAATTGTAAGACTGATGGAAACAATCAACGCCAAAACTGGCTCTCTGTATAATAAAATAATAATTAGAAATAAACTAAGTGCACAGCAGAAACCAGTTAATAAACCGGAGCCTGATTCACGTAAAGCGAGCTTGAATTTGCTTTGCTCATCAATTTCCCCTGTGGATATATTACGTACTGAAACGGCTAAAGATTGCGTGCCTGAGTTACCACTCATACCACTAATTATTGGGATAAAAGCTGCTAATAAAGCTACTTGAGATAAGGTTTCTTCGAATTGGCCTAGTATTGATGCTGTAATCATACCTAATACTGTTAAAATTAATAACCAAGGTAAACGTTTCATTGCTGTTTGAAACACAGTATCGTTAGTAGAGTCTATATCAGACACACCGGCCAATTTAGAGTAGTCTTCACTTGCTTCTTCATCCATAACATCTAAAATATCATCGATTGTTATAATACCTAATAAATGATCTTGATAATCAATAACAGGTAATGCAATTAAATCGTAATCTCGCATCGTTTGAGCTACGTCTTCTTGGTCATCTGCTACATTAGAACTAATTACACGTTCACTCATAATTTCTTCGATATATGCGTCGTTTTCTGCGACGATTAAATCACGTAGTGAAATGACACCAGCTAGTTTTTTATTCTCATCTACAACAAAAATAACGTAAATTGTTTCTGCTTGAGGCGCTTGTTCTTTTACATAAAACATAGCTTCCTTTACAGACATTGTAGAATAAACTGAAATGTATTCTGTTGTCATGATACCGCCGGCAGTATCTTCTTCGTAATGAAGTAACGCTTTAATTTCACGTGCGTCTTCCCGGTTCATAAGCGTGAGCAAAGTGGCAACTTTATTCCTAGATAACACGTTTAGAATATCTACTGCGTTATCGTAAGACATATCACTTAACATTTCACTCGCGTAATTGGCATACATATTTTGAAATATTTCTTCATATTCTTCGTCATCTAATTCAGTGGTTTCAAAGAAATCCGCAACTTCATTAGGTGAAAGAAATTGATATATTTTTTGCTTAAAGGTGTCATCACATATTTCAAAGTATTCACCTTGATCATAAGTATGTAAGCGTAAAAATTCTTCTCGAAATTGATCAATATCATTGTTCTCTAATAAAGCATCTAACTGTTCTTTATCAAATGCTTCATCTTCGACATATTGCTCATTATTTTCGTTTGCCAATCTTGCCACCTCCTCTTAAAAAATTCAATTCATTATAGCACATCTACGTATTATAAGTGATAATGGACATCATCTTCAATATAAATTTTTCTTTTCGTAATTGGGTGTTCAAATTCCACAACATGACATTGTAATAGCTGGTGAGAGTAAGCTGTTTCATCAGAACCATACAAATTATCTCCTACAATAGTATGGCCAATGTGTGAAAGGTGAACACGGATTTGATGTGTTCTTCCGGTAAATAATTGTAATTTTAATAATGAGCGCGTATCTTTTTGGTTCAATAATTCGTAATATGTATGCGCAAATTTTCCCGAATCAGAAACTTCTCTTTCTATAATAGAATGTCTCGCTCTCGCTATAGGTGCAATGATATCGTCACTTTTTCGTTGCACTAAACCATGAACAATTGCTAAATAATATTTATTAATAACCGTTTGTGACATCATATGGTGCAATAGTTGATGTTTCGTAAATATAACTATACCACTTGTCCCTCTATCTAAACGTGTAACGATATGTGGTATTGTTTGTTCTTCATTTTTATTCATATGGTATAGCACCGCTTCAACTAAACTATTGTGCGGGTGTTCTCTCGAAGGTGCTGTATTAATGATAGCTGGTTTAGACACTATAATTAACCATTCGTCTTCATATAATATATTTAATGTAATATCACAAGGCTCTAAATTAATGCTTGGCGTTTCATTCGGTAAACATACTTCTACTTTATCCCCCTGTTCTAATACTTTTCTTACAGTTGCATGTTCCCCATTAACAAATAAAGCACCATTTTTCTTAATGGCGCTTAAACTCTTTTTAGATATGCCTTTGTCATATAAAAATGTCTTTAACAACATAGTCGATGTTGCATTATATTGTAAAGTTTTCATATGTTAATCCTCATTTGAGATAAATGAATCATGCACTCTTTTCCAAAATGGGAAAGGTCTGAATCTAGCAAATCTCACTTTTTCATTTGCAACTCTATATTGTATAGACTCAATATTTTTATGTTTAACGTTAACATGATCAATCGTAACTTGTAATGTATCTTGATTAACTGGATGTATGTGACAAACGTGATGTTTAGGTAATACTAGTGGTGATCCAACTGTTCTAAACACTCGGTTGTTTATAGACGCGATTTCTGCAATTTGCATTGCTTCTAAAGATGGATGTATTAAAGCACCACCTAATGCTTTATTATAAGCAGTTGAGCCAGACGGTGTAGATACGCATAAACCATCACCTCTAAAGCGTTCAAATTGTTCTCCTCTCAATACTAAATCCACAACTAATGTCGCACCATCATCTGTTTTGATTGTCGCTTCGTTCAAAGCAAGATATCTTGTTTCATATCCACCCTTTTTATAACGAACAATTACTTCTAACAATGGATACTCTATTACTTGATATGTAGAGTTATTAATTTCAATAATAAGTTTTTCAACTTCATGCGGTAGCCAGTCAGCGTAGAAACCTAAATGTCCTGTATGTACGCCGACAAAACTTACATCCCCTAGCATGTGACTATACTGGTGAAATGCTTGCAATAATGTACCATCTCCACCTACCGAAATTACAATATCAGGAGATTCTTCATCTTGAACCATATTAAAATCAGTCATATGGTTTTTCATTTTGTACATTAACGCATTAGACTTAGAGTCACCTTTTGACAAAATATTATATTTCACAGCATTCACCCCTCAATCATGATTATGTTTATTGCTTTTCTGTCTAGAATAATATTTTTGAGCTTCTTGAATTTCTTCACGAATTTCAGACATTTCCTCATCTAATAAAAATGCTGCTTCTGCTGCTCTTTCAAGCCTATTCCTTATTTCTGGAGGATAAGCACCGTCATACTTATATCTTAAAGTATGTTCAATTGTTGCCCAAAAATTCATTGCTAACGTTCTAATTTGTATTTCAGCCAAAACAGTTGTCTTACCATGTAATGTTTCAATAGGATAGCTTATGATGACGTGGTATGAACGATATCCACTTTCTTTAGTGTATTGAATATAGTTTCGTTCTTCTACCACTTCAAAATCTTGACGTTGTCTTAGTAATTCCACAACAACATCTATATCATCAACAAATTGACACATCATTCTTAAACCTGCAATATCATACATTTCTTCCTTTAATCTATCGAAAGGTATGTTACGCTGATTTGCTTTATCAATAATACTTGAAATTGGCTTTACGCGACCTGTAACAAATTCTATTGGCGAAGGTCTATCTAAAGATTCGTATTGTTTACGTAACCCCTTCAATTTAATCTTCAACTCGTCAATTGCTTGTTTATATGGTGCCAAAAATTCGTCCCATTGATTCATAACCATCACTCCGCTTTGTTTAATTCAAATGCTTCTTCTACAGAAGCGACAAATGCTTTACCATAGTTGTGATTATCTGCGATGTTGTCTAGTAAAAATTCCATTTCTTCTTTAAATGAAGTTAATATTAAATGATCGTTCACGATGACCTCTTTATCAAAATTCTCGTGAATCATTGACCATGTTTCTTCGACAAATAATAAATAATCATATTGCTCCCCACTGTCTAGCATATATACAAACGCAAGATTATCGCTATCAACAATCATATGTTCAGCCGGCTTTAATCCATCAGTTGGTTGGTCAGTATAACATTGTATTTGATTATCATTAATTTTAATTTCATTTACATAAATACGCATGACTGTTCCTCCTTATTCCCATTCATTTTAACACATTTTAATTTAAAGATTCATAACATGACTCTATTTTTATATAATTACTTGTTTAACCTATTATCTTCTATAATAATAGTATTAAAGGAAGTGTTAAAGACAATGGGACAAGAATTAGAAATAGAGTTTAAAAATTTACTTACTCGAGAAGAATATTCATCATTAAAACAATATTATTTTAAACAAAACGAACCTTTTAAACAAACAAATCACTACATAGATACAGAAAACCACGATATCATTTCTCAAAAAATGGCACTAAGAATACGTGAGAAAAACAAGCAATATGAAATGACTTTAAAAGTACCACAAAAAGTGGGTTTACTAGAGTACAACGAAGTAGTAGACAGTTTACCACCAATAAATGAACCGTTAGACAAACATTTTTTACCAAAAAATATTTCTGAAATATTAAATAAACAACAAGTTCCCTTAAATGAACTAAAGCTCTTGGGCGACTTAACCACATATAGATTAGAAAAAAGCCTAGATACAGGCCTTCTCGTTTTAGATCATAGCGAATATTTAGGGAAAGAAGATTTCGAATTGGAATTTGAAGTAACAGACTATAATAAAGGAAAAGAAGCCTTTTTAGAGCTACTTGCTGAACATCAAATTGAAAATCGTAAACCAGATAACAAAGTGAAACGCTTTTTTGACGCCCAAAGTCAATCAACATGAATTTGTTTTGATTACAAGTCGAATTACTTTTAAATATATAAGAACATGTTATATTAATATTATCAAGATTGAAATAAGCAAGAAAAGGTGAAATTATGACTCCATATGAAGTAATCGACCCCAAAGATTTATACGACATGATTGATCACTTTTATTACCTTGTAGAAAAGGATACACGGATTAATCATCTTTTCCCTGGTGACTTTGCAGAAACAAGTCGTAAACAAAAACAATTCTTAACACAATTTTTAGGTGGTCCTGCTTTATATACAGAAGAACATGGACACCCTATGTTACGTCAACGTCACATGCCTTTTAAAATAACAACTAAAGAACGAGATGCATGGTTAGAAAATATGGAAAAAGCACTTACGACATCTCATTTAGAAAGAGATATACAAGAATATTTATTTGAAAGACTTAAGCTAACTGCAAATCACATGGTTAACGCTTAATATAGTTGAAGGTGGATAATATGGCCGAAGAATTAAGATTAATCCATGCTAATGAACAAAGTAATGCTGATTTAACACCAGCAAGCAAAATAGAAATATATTCATTTTTCGATCCATTTTGCGAAGATTGTTTTAATCTTTCTTCTACATTAGCAAAGTTAAAAATAGAATATCAAAAATACGTAAAGATTCGTCAGATTTTGAACCCATCTCTTAAAGTATTAACTAAATGTCAGGCTCAAAGTACATGTGAATTTGATAATATAGCACTAGCTTTTAAAGCTGCTGAATTACAAGGACATAATCGAGCTACAAGATTTTTAAATTTAATTCAGAATGAGATTATACCTCATGAAAAAATTATTACAACAGAACTTATTAGAAAATGCGCTTTTAAATCGGGAATAGACTTATCTGTTTTTATAAATGATTTAAAAGAACAAGCTTTAACAGAAAGTCTACAGACGGACATGCATATTGCTCGAGAAATGGATGTAGATATGACACCTTCCCTTGTATTCTTTAATGAAGATATACATTCAGAAGGTTTAAAAGTCGAAGGAACATATCCTTATCATATTTATACGTATATCATTCAAGAATTAATCGGGACAGAAGTTGAGAAACAACTTCCACCTAAACTAATCGAATATATACAATCACAAAAACTCGTTTCCGAACAAGAAATAGCAACAATATATGAGTGGCCAGAGAAAATTGTAAAAAGAGAACTTAAAAAATTACAATTACAAGGTTACATTGAACAACAAGAATCTATTCATGGAGACTTCTGGAAATATAAGAAATGAAATTTACAAACTGAGCCTTGGACAATAAGTTTATTAGACTCAAATCAAACGGGATTGGGAAAGCATTATAAAAACAGCCAAAATTCTTTAGATAATAAGAATTTTGGCTGTTTTTGTATGAGGAGCGATGATAATTCACTTTTATTCAGAAATCTAGGGATAAGAAGTACTCTATGTTGCACGTTGAGCTACTCTTGCAACTTTCAGGTCACTATTTTTATATTATTGATTCGCAAAATCACATTCTTACTTATTAATACCGAAATAAAAAAGGATTTATCCGTAGGTTTTCACCTAATGGATAAATCCTTTTAATTTGAGTATGAATTTTAATCACCCATACTCATGCATGAAAGATTAATTAATCTTTTGGGCTATTGCCTAATAGATAACTTTTGGGATGTTAACTATGAACGAATAAATAAAAAACACCGTGTCTGATTACACGGTGCTTAAACAAAGGGGATGGGAGAAATTTTTCACTTCAAACAAAGGGGTATGTTTGTTATGTGATTAATTTCATATACGTAATATAACATGCTATGTACACATAATTCAACAGAAAACATCGTATTTTTCTATTTGTCACACACTTGTCATATTGGAAACGTGTACATGCTTTTATTCGCCTTTAACCAGTTTTTCAAAGGCATTTAATTTCTCTTCAAATACTTCCATCGCTTCTTCGATTGGTTGTGTAGATGTCATATCGACACCAGCTTTTTTCAATACTTCAATTGGATAATCTGAGCTTCCTGCTTTTAAGAATTCATTGATATATCTTTTAACAGCTGGTTCGCCCTCTTCTAAAATTTGTTTGCTTAATGCTTGTGCAGCACTATATCCTGTAGCATATTGATAAACATAGAAATTATAATAGAAGTGTGGGATACGAGACCACTCTTTAGCAATATTGTCATCTGTTATAACAGCGTCACCAAAATACTTTTTATTAAGTTCAGCATATTCATTATTTAATCTTTCAGCCGTTAAAGGTTCGCCGTCTTCTACAATTTTATGGATTAAATATTCGAATTCAGCAAACATTGTTTGTCTGAATAATGTTGCTCTAAATCTTTCAAGTTCTTGGTTTAATAAATATTTACGTTTTTCAGGATCTTCTAAGTTTTTATCCATGTATTCACTTAAAAGTGCTTCATTTGTTGTAGATGCAACTTCTGCTACAAAGATTGAATAATCACTTTCATTTGATAATTGATGTTTACGACTAAAGTAACTATGAGCAGAATGTCCGAATTCATGAATTAGCGTAAATAAGTCAGAAATTGAATCTGTCCAGTTTAATAAAATAAATGGATTAGTTAAATGTGCACCAGATGAATAACCACCTGAACGTTTACCTTTATTCTCATAAACGTCTACCCATCTATTATTCAATCCTTCTTCAACAACTTCTATATATTCTTGCCCCATTGGTTGTAATGCTTTAACCATCCAATCTTTAGCTTCTTCGTAAGGCATATCAAATGAAGAATCTTGAACTAATGGTGTATACATATCATACATATGCATTTCGTCTAAACCTAATAATTCTTTTCTTAATTCTGTATAACGGTGTAATAAAGGTAGATGTTTATGTACAGTTTCAATTAAGTTATCGTATACATCTTCTGGTATGAAATTATTAGATAATGCTTGTTGTCTAGCAGAATCATAATTGCGTACTTTAGAACTGAATATAGCTGTTTTTACTTTACCACTTAAAGTAGCTGTTAAAGTATTATTATGACTACCATAAGCTTCATATACATTATCGTATGCTGATTTTCTTAATACTCTATCTTCAGATTCTAATAGTTTTATATATGTTCCTTGCGTTAATTCGTGTTCATTACCATCTTTATCAATTGCTGGTTTAAATGTTAAATCAGCGTTATTGAACATACCGAAAACATTACTTGGCGTTTGCAATGCTTCGCCCGCTTCAGCTAATATTTTTTCTTCTTTATCGCCTAAAATATGAGGTCTCTTTTTATTTAATTTTTCAATATCAAATTGGTATCTCTTTAATCCGTCATGTGATTCAACGAACTGATTTAATGTATCTTCATCTATAGACATTAATTCAGGTAAAATAAAGCTCCATGCACTTGCAAATTTATTAGCTAAAGTTGCAGCTTTTGCTTCATATCCAGCGTATTTATCATTAGCAGTATCTTGATCGTGCTTTAAATGTGCATAGACATATACTTTACCTAATTTCTCGTCAATTTCACTATCTAATAATAGAGCGTTATATAGTGTTTCAGCATTATCTTTCAAATGTCCTTTATACTGTTGTTCTTTCCCTAAATAAGACTCTAATTCATTGAAAGCTTCTTCGTATGCTTCATCTGAAGAAAATATTGTTGTTAAATCCCAAGTGTACTTTTCTTCTTGTTCTTCCCTAGTAATTAATTTTGCCATATTAATAGCCTCCTTTGACATTCATATTAATAATTTTCTCATTAATCTCATTTTTTTGCACGTGATAAAGTCATTTTATTAAGTATTGATAAATATGACTTCAAGGCGCTTTTTAAAATGTCTTCCTTGGAATAGTTCACATTATTAAAAGTTCTAAATTTAATGAAAGAATTAAAACGTTCAAAAGTAAACGTACCTTTATTAATTTCTAAATATAAATAACATTGCCACGTTATAGCATTCGTTAAAATATATAATTGTTCAGGTACAATTATTCCTAAAAATTTAGGTCTATTCTTATGTATGAGACCAGATTGATATAATAAGGATAAAGTTGGTTCTAAAACACTTCTTGTTTGTCTACATTTTCCAAGATAATTATTATAAAAATTATCATTCAAAAGAAATGTTGGCACTCTTGATACATTATGTGTTTGTAATAAATCTTCCCATTTTATGATATTCTTTCTATAAATAAAATGGGAAATATCTAATGATTGTAATTGATCATATTTAATTAGCAACTTACGATTATAATCATATGTAATAAGTGTTCGATGCGTATGATTGATGAGAGCAGCTCCAAAATAACTTAACTTTAATATCCCATTATACTCATTCGCCGGTTTACTTATCCAAATCACATTTAAATTTAAAGCCCTAAATCCTGCTGTTCTGCTATCTAACAACTCTAGATTAATTGGTGAATATTGAAACTCTATAACAAGGTTACGATTTATCAATATGTCTGGTATTTGTTCGATTTCATGCAAATAATATTCCATGTCTATTTGTACTTTCTTATTTAAACTTGAATAAATGTGGTGCTTAGATGCAAAATGGGCTAAAGTTTCTTTCTTATAAACGTTTTTTAAACAATAACTATTAGATTTATGAGCAAAATGAGCAATAGTATGCTTTCCACGTCTAAGAATTAACTCTGAATTACATTCAGGACATCTATACAATTCATTGGATTTTGCATGTTGAGCATATACAAGTTCATTTCTAGTATTTAATCCCATAAGCATAAAAAAACACCTCTTTACTTTATTAAACGTAAAGAGGTGTTAAAATTACTTATTTTTAATTTGATTTTTTGGTTCAAAATATCTCGTGATTTGACCCATTACATTATAACTCATAACAACCTTAGCATAATCATCTAAATATAATTTAGACACTTGAGTTGGATTTGCATACTCTAATAGTTGTCCGTAGAAATCATTAATAATTTCTTCATTATCTATTTGATCAAATTGTACATAATAATAATATTTGTTGTCTAACATATATAATAAGTCTGTAAATACTAAGTCTTTATGTTCATTATAATGTGCATATTCAATAATATCTTCTAACTCTTCAAATCTAACAAGCAATCCTATATCTTTAGGAACAAATTGCTTTCTAGTTTCTTCATCTTGATCGTTTAAGAGTTCTCCAATATTTTGATCGGAATCGAGTGCTTGAGATAAGAAATCATTGACTTGATATTCTAATTGTTCATTAGATTCTTCATCAGTCATATTTAACAGTTCATCGCCTTTAGACTTAGAAACTGTAACTTCTACACCCTTTTCGAATGCATGCACTTGAATCCATAACGGGCCTTCGACTACGAATTCTTCTTCGTCATTAATTTCATCCATCATTGACCAGAAAAATTCTTCACCACGTTTGCGGTTGGTCCATAAATCTTCTCTCTTGAAACCTCGTGCTTCGATGTCTTGATAAGTTATAAATAATTTTACCGTTGTTTCATCAATTCGTTCTATTCTCATAATGTCACACTCCCTTACTCTAGGAATAGTACATCCATTGTATTATAAACTCTTACATTTTAACAGTAATTTGTTCGAACTATTTTCTTTTATTTTTATACACAAAAATAGCCCCTGTAAACAGGAGCCATAATTCTAATATTAGACCAAATTAGTCAACCATACGTTGAGCTTCTAAAAGTTGGAATGTACGCACTTTGCGTGGTAAGAAACGACGAATTTCATCTTCGTTATAACCAACTTGTAGACGTTTATCATCTAAGATAATTGGACGACGTAATAGTCCTGGGTTATCTTGAATAATTGTATATAGTTCTTGTAGTGGCAATGTATCGATATCCACATTTAATTTTTGATATGTTTTAGAACGAGTTGAAATAATTTCATCTGTTCCGTCTTCTGTCATTTTTAAGATTGATTTAATTTCATCTAATGTTAAGTGTTCTGAAAAAATATTACGCTCCGTATACGGAATGTCATGTTCTTGTAACCATGCTTTCGCTTTACGGCAAGATGTGCAACTTGGTGAAGTAAATAATGTTACCATACATCTCACTCTCCTAATTGAATATTATTTATGTTAAACGTCAGTGAACTTTATAAGATTATATTCCACTTATATATCATTTACCCTATATAGCACTAGGTTAAACATAAATGCTCACTTTGTTTAATTCCTATCTTAACGCTATAAATATATTATATAACTCAAAGATTAAAATTAAATGAGAAAAAACTAATAATTCATTAAAAAGCGAATAAATTATTGATTAATTCAGTGTAAATTGCGCATTTCCCTACTCATTAAGAATAACACAACTTACAAATTAATAAAATACTGTTATAATAGTAGAAAGAAATTATGTAGAAAAGAGGCATTTTTTTAATGGAAACTTTATTCTCTGGCATCCAACCTAGTGGGATTCCTACAATAGGAAATTACATTGGTGCGCTGAAACAATTCAATGAAATTCAATATAATTATGATTGCTATTTCTGTATTGTAGATCAACATGCAATAACAGTACCTCAAGATCGACTAAAATTACGTGAAAACACACGTAAGTTAGCAGCTATTTATTTAGCTTCCGGAATCGACCATGAGAAAGCAACATTATTTATCCAATCTGAAGTACCTGCTCACATTCAAGCAGGTTGGATTTTAACAACAATATCTTCAATTGGTGAATTGGAAAGAATGACACAATATAAGGATAAAGCTCAGAAACAATTTCAAGGTATCCCAGCAGGTTTATTAACTTACCCACCTTTAATGGCAGCTGATATTGTACTATATAATACAAATATCGTTCCAGTAGGCGACGATCAAAAACAACATTTAGAATTAACTAGAAATGTAGTAGATCGTTTTAATACTAAATACAATGATATTTTAACTAAACCTTCTATTCATATGCCGAAATTCGGTGCAAGAATTATGAGCTTACAAGATCCAACTAAAAAAATGAGTAAAAGTGATGATAATCAGAAAAACTTTATTTCATTATTAGATGAACCAAACGTTGCCGCTAAAAAAATAAAAAGTGCCGTAACTGACTCTGATGGTATTGTTAAATACGATAAAGAGAACAAACCAGGCATAAGTAACCTACTTGTCATATACTCTAGTATCACAGGTCAAACTGTTGAAGAATTAGAAGCACAATATGAGGGCAAAGGTTATGGAGATTTTAAAACCGATTTATCAGAAGAAGTTAAACGATTCTTAACAGACTTCCAAGAAAAATATAACTATTTCTATGAAAACAAAGATATTCTAGACGAAATCCTTGATCAAGGTAGAGATAAAGCTAGTAAAGTCGCTAATAAGACGCTTAAAAAAATGGAAAATGCAATGGGATTAGGTAGAAAAAGAAAATAACCATAAAATTATGAGACTAGAAGATCAATCCTAACTCAAAATAAATAAGCATATTACTTAACTGATTAATACAGTTTGAAAGTGATATGCTTATTTTTTAAATCTATAATTTTGTTCATATAAGGTTGCGCTTGATATAGTTTGATCCAGTAGTCACATACTCTTACTATCCGAGCAAGTGACAGCACTAGACAAATTCGTTATAACTCTCAATATTTTATACAAAGTTTTCATAGACGACACTGGCAATGTTGAAAAAGCTTGATTTGAACGCATTTTCAATCCAATCAACTACTGCCAATATATAATATAATTTAGGAACAACTTTATGAGACAATAACGGTAGCCTTATTGACTATTCTTACCAAACGTGTCAATAACGAGGCCCTCAATGTATTCATAATGACAGCGATGTTAATAATACACATTAGATTTCGTAAATTAATTCTTAATTATAATAAAAATCTTTATTGTTACTTCCATAATAAAAAGAGTTACTCGTCTAAACATCATAGTCTAAATGAGTAACTCTTATTTAATATTTGTGCATTATTTTTTATTTTTCAATATATGCTTCTTTCAATGTAGATACCCCACCAAATTGGTGATTAACGACGTTTTTAACATTTGGTTTTTGTAGTTGAGCTACACCAACTTGGTAAAGCGGTACAATACCCGCTTCGTTTAACAACATACCTTCTGCTCGTTGTAATTCTTTTAGTCGTTTATCTGGATTTTCAGCTAGTGATGAGTCTGCTGCTTTAATAATCTTGTCATATTCTTTATTAGACCAGCCTGTGTTGTTATGTGAACCATCTGTTACATAAAGCTCTAAGAATGTCATCGGGTCAGGATAGTCTGGTATCCAGTTTTCTAATGACATTTCATATTGCCCTTTAGAAACAACATCAAGTTTTTGTTTAAATGGTTGTTGTTTAATTTTAATATTTACACCATCTAAATTTTTCTCAAGTTGTTCTTTGAAGTATTCAGCATCTCTTTTAGCTGTATCTTTGTCGTATGTCATTAATTCAATCGTAAATTCATCTTTCCCTAATTCTTTTTTAGCTTTTTCAAAATGTTCTTTAGCTTCTTTCACATTGTAGTGATTTTCATTTTTAACGCCATCTTGGTATTCATTACCTTTACTGTCTTTAACAAAGTCTTTTGGCACAAAGTTATCAGCTGGAATAGATCCGTTATTTAAATTATTTTTTACATAAGCTTTTTTATCAATTGCTTTTGCAAATGCTAATCTAAAGTCTTCGTTTTTAAATTCTGGAACTTTATCTTCGTTTAATTTGAAATAATAAGTTATTGTATCTAATTCCGTTGTGTAACCTTTATCATCTTTATATTTATTAACTTGTTCTGCAGGTAATTCAACAATGTCTAATTTATTTGTTTCGTATAAATTTACTGCAGTAGAAGCTTCTTTTACAACTTTGTAATTAACTTTATCCAATTTAACTTTATCTTTATCCCAGTACTCATCGTTTTTCTCAAGTGTAACTTTGTCATCTGTTTTCCATTCAGTCATTTTGAAAGGACCATTATATAATGTGTTTTTCAAAGTTGTACCATATTTATCGCCTTGTTTCTCAACGAATTTTTTATTTTGCGGCATAAACGTACCGAATGAAAGTAATTCTTTATAGTATGGTAATGACTTCGTTAGTTCGAACTCTAATGTGTGGTCATCTATAGCTTTTACACCAAGTTCTTCTGGCTTCTTATCTCCAGAATTGACTTCTTCTGCATTTTTAATGTCGAATAATATATAAGCATATTCAGATGCAGTATCTGGATCAACTACTTTTCTCCAAGCATATACGAAATCATTTGCTGTAACTGGGTCTCCATTAGACCATTTAGCATTTTCTCTTAATTTAACTGTCCACTTTTTACCGTCGTTAGTGATTTTCGGCTCCCCTTTAGCGACAGCCGGAATAGCTTTATCGTCTTTATCTAATGTATACAAACCTTCCATCGTTTGGAAAAACATATCAAATGAAAGTCCATCAGTAGCCATTGCAGAATCCATTGTTGGAACATCTCCATTGATTTGGAGGTTTAATGTTTGACCATCTTTTGAACTTTTTCCACCGCTTCCTCCTGATGAACAAGCACTCAATACTAAAACTGCAGTTAACAATATCGATAAAATTTTTATACCTTTTGACATGTAACTCATCCCCTTAGTTTCTATTTATTTAAACTATGATTTGTTACTTTTGCTTACTTGCATGCTTTAAGTCTGTGTCTCCCCCAAACTTATGTCTTTCAATGTCATTAACATAACTTTGAGTTAAACGTGCATTACCTTGTTGGTAAATAGGTATAATAGTCGCTTCATCTAATAACAATGACTCAGCATCTTGCATTGCTTCAATACGTTCTTGCTCTTTCTTCAGTAGTTTATTTCCTGAATCCTCAATTTTCTTATCATATTCTTTGTTTTTCCATCCAGTTTCATTCATAACATTATCGCTAGTAAATAATTCTAGGAATGACATAGCATCTGGATAATCAGGAGCCCATCTTCCAAATGAAATTTGATAATCCATACTTGATTCTAATTTTAATTTTTGTTTAAACGGTTGCTGTTTAACTTTAATTTTTACACCAGGTAAATTTTGTTCGATTTGTTCTTTAAAGTACTCAGCGTCTTTCTTGGCATTGTCTTGATCATAAGTTAATAATTCAAATGTAAATTCATCTTTACCAAGATCTTTTTTAGCTTTTTCTAAATGCTTTTTAGCTGATTCTTTATCAAATTTATTTTCTGTTTCGACGCCTTTAGTATAATCTTTACCTTTAGTATCTTTTACAAATTCGGTCGGAACTAATGTTTTAGCTGGTTTAGAACCATTGTTTAAATTACTCTTAACATATTGTTCTCTATCAATCGATTGGGCAATTGCCATTCTTAAATCTTTATTTTTAAATTCTGGTACATCCTTTTGATTCATTCTCATAAAGTAAACTCTAGCTTCTAGTTCGGTATTATAAGCTTTATCGTCTTTATATTTATTTACGTTTTCAGCTGGTATTAAAGCTTCATCAACATCACCAGCATTATACATATTTAAAGCTGTTTGAGGTTCTTTAACAACTTTGAAGTTAACACTGTCTAATTTTACATTTCCTTTATCCCAATACTTATCATTTTTCTTCAAAGTATAATTATCTTCTGTTTTCCAATCTGATAAAGTAAACGGTCCATTATATAATGTGTCTTTAGCTGTTGTTCCGTATTTATCTCCTTTTTCTTTAACGAACTTTTCATTTTGAGGTAAAAATGAACCGAAAGTAAGTAACTCTTGATAATAAGGTAATTCACGATTAAGTTTAATTTCTAAAGTTTTATCATCAACCGCTTTTACACCTAACTCTTCAGGTGTCTTTTTACCTTTATTAATATCTTCAGCATTCTCGATATCAAACATGATAAATGCATATTCAGAAGCTGTCTTTGGCGTAACTAACTTTCTCCAAGCATAAACGAAATCATTTGCTGTAACTTTCTCTCCATTAGACCACTCAGCATCTCTTAATTCTATCGTCCAAGTTAAACCGTCATCAGATTTCTTTGGATCTCCTTTCGCTATACCCGGAATAGCTTTATCATGTTTATCTAATTTGTACAAACCTTCCATTGTGTTATTCAATACATCAAAAGAAGTTGCATCTGTTGCTAAACTTGAATCCATCGATGGTATATCAGAAATTGAAATAAGACGTAATGACTTGCCATCCCCTGCAGCATCACTGTCCTTCTTTTCCTTTCCACCCCCGCTACATGCTGACAAAACTAAAGTTATCGACAAAAGTACTAATGAAATTAATCTCAACCTCTTCTTTCTCATAAACATATCCCCTTATTCGATTTTTGAAAATTCAGTCATTTTCTGAACTTTCTTTAATTATAAAGATATTTATAATTTGTCGCAACTTAATTTTTCTATTATATGTATAAATTATGTTCTTCTTGTTCATATATTTAGTGATTCCACTTATAAAATAAAAAAACCTTACAAAACATTTAAGCTTTGTAAGGTTCTATCTATTAAATATTATTTAGCACCTTTTATTTCTACTTCTTTAAGGGTATAATCTCCACCATATTTATGGTTTTGCCAATTTTTGATATAAGGCTGTCTTAAACGTGCTGATCCTGTTTGGAATAGCGGCGCGATAGATGCTGAATCTAAAAATTGCGTTTCTGCATCTTGTAATTTTTCAATTCGCTTATCTTCGTTCTCTTCTTTAAGCATTTCATCTGAATTCGCTTCTTCCAAAGCTTTATCATATTCTTCATTAGCATAGCCTGTTTGGTTATGAGGTGAATCAGATGTAAATAAATCTAAGAATGTTGTTGGGTCTGGATAATCTGGGAACCACCCAGCAAATGAAATATCGAAATCTTTTTTAGATTCTAATGCTAATTTCTGTTTAAAAGGTTGTTGTTTAATTTTTAATGTAACGCCTGGAAGATTTTTTTCTACTTGTTCTTTAACGAACTCTCCTGCTTTTTTAGATTCATCTTCATCATATGTTAAGAGTTCTATTGTGAATTTATCTTTTCCTAAATCTTTTTTAGCTTTTTCAAGTGATTTCTTAGCATCATCTTTATCAAATTCCAGTGGTGATTTCACACCATCTATATAATCTTTACCTTTACCATCTTTAACGAAATCTTTAATCATTAATGTATCTAATGGTTTAGATCCGTTGTTTAATAAGGAATCGACATAAGATTTTTTATTTACTGATGTTGCTATTGCTTTTCTTAAATCTTCATTCTCTAAATCTTTATTTTTCTCTTTGTTAATTCTAAAGAAATAGCTTCCTGAAGTAGACTGGGTAGAGAAGTCTTCTCTATCTTTATATTTTTTTACGTTTTGTGCATCCAATCCTACCATATCTAGCTTACCAGTTTGGTACATATTAATTGCTGTTTGTGTATTTTTCACAACTTTGATATTAACATCTTTAAGTTTAACTTTATCTTTATCCCAATATTTATCATTTTTCTCTAATTTCCACTTATCTTCAGATTTCCATTCTGTTAATTTAAACGGGCCGTTTGATAAAGTTGTTTCAGCTGTTGTACCAAAATCATCACCATGTTTTTTCACAAATTTTTCATTTTGCGGCATGTATGAGCTGAATGCTAATAAACTTTCCATCCATGGAACATCTTTTACAAGTTTAATTTCTAATGTTTGATCATCAATTGCTTTAACGCCTAGTTCTTCAGGTTTTTTATCACTGTTTGTAATTTCTTTTGCATTTTCTATGTTTTCAAACATATATGAAAATTCAGCAGCAGTATCTGGATCTACAGTACGTCTCCATGCAAATACAAAGTCGTGAGCTGTTACTAGATCGCCATTAGACCATTTTGCATCATCACGTAGCTTAATCGTCCATGTTTTACCATCGTTTGATTTTTCAGGTTCACCTTTTGCTACACCTGGTACTGGCTTATCATCTTTATCTAATACATATAAACCTTCTAATGTTTGTGTAAATGTCGTAAATGAAACTTGGTCAGAAGCTAATGATGGATCCATAGTAGGAATATCATCGCCAGAAGATAAATTTAATTCGTTCTTGGATTTAGATTGTTTAATGTTATCGCTATTATCTTCTTTTTCGTTGCTACCGCATGCTGCTAACGTTAATATAATCGCACTTATCACTGCAAATAAAGCTGTGAGTTTTCTCTTCATTTTATTACTCCCCTTACATTTGGTGATTTAATAGCTTTCAGTTAATTAATTAAGAAGCTTATACAAAAAGGCAATCAATGTTCCCATCGATTGCCTTAATTGTTTGATTATTTAGATCCTGCGATTTCTACTTCTTTAAGTGAGTAGTCACCACCGAATTTATGTGGTTGCCAATTCTTAACATAAGGTTGACGTAAACGTGCTACACCTTGTTGGTAAAGTGGCCCAATAGAAGCAGATTCTAAGAATTTACTTTCTGCATCTTGTAACATTTTAGTACGTTTTTCGCTATTTTCTTCTTTCAGCATTTCATCAGTATTTGCTTCTTTTAACGCTTTATCATATTCAGCATTTGAATATCCAGTTTGGTTATGTGGACTATCTTTCTTAAATAAGTCTAAGAATGTTGTTGAATCAGGATAGTCAGGACCCCAACCAGCAAATGAGATATCATAGTCCCCTTTAGATTCTAAAGCTAATTTCTGTTTAAACGGTTGTTGTTTAATTTTTAATGTAACACCTGGTAAATTTTTCTCAACTTGTTCTTTAACAAATTCAGCAGCTTTTTTAGATTCATCTTGATCATAAGTTAATAGTTCAATATCAAATTTATCTTTACCAGTTGCTTTTTTAGCTTTTTCTAATAGTTTTTTAGCTTCTTCTTTATCATAGTTTAATGGAGATTTAACACCATCGATGTAGTCTTTCCCGTCTTCATCTTTAACGAAGTCTTTAACCATTAATTTATCAGAAGGAACTGAACCATTATTTAATAAAGAATTTACATATTCTTTCTTGTCTATTGATTTAGCAAATGCTTTTCTTAAATCTTCATTTTTTAAGTCTTTATTCTTAGTATTGTTAATTCTAAAGAAATAGTTAGATGAGTTGAGTTCAGTAGAGAAGTCTTCTCTATCTTTATACTTACTAACATTTGAAGCATCTAAGCCTACCATATCTAATTTACCTGTTTGGTACATATTAATAGCTGTTTGTACTTCTTTAACTACTTTATAGTTAACTTCTTTAAGTTTAACTTTGTCTTTATCCCAATACTTATCATTTGGTTCTAATTTCCAATTGTCTTCTGTTTTCCATTGTGTCATTTTGAATGGACCATTTGATAATGTTGTGTCAGCTGTAGTACCGAATTTCTTGCCTTGTTTTTCGACAAATTTTTCATTTTGTGGCATGAATGATCCGAATGCGAATAAACTTTGCATCCATGGAACGTCTTTCACTAATTTAACTTCTAAAGTTTGATCATCGATAGCTTTTACGCCTAGTTCTTCAGGTTTTTTCTTACCCGATGTAATTTCTGATGCATTTTCGATGTTTTCAAACATATATGCATATTCAGCAGCTGTGTCTGGGTCTACAGTACGTTGCCAAGCATATACAAAGTCATGAGCAGTTACAGGGTCCCCATTTGACCATTTAGCATCATCACGTAACTTCATCGTCCAAGTCTTGCCATCGTCAGATTTCTCTGGATCGCCTTTCGCAACACCAGGTACAGGTTTATCATCTTTATCTAACACGTATAACCCTTCTAAAGTTTGGTTAAATGTAAAGAATGAAACTTGGTCAGTAGCTAACGATGAATCCATCGTTGGTATATCAGATGTTGAAGATAAGTTTAAGACGTTTTCAGATTTTTCACTTTTAACGCCGCCTTTACCTCCACTATCATCTTTTTTGGAACCTCCACCACTACAAGCTGCAAGTGTTAGTACAGCTGCAACTAAGATTGACATGAGTACAGAAAGTCTTTTCCTCATATAGTTACTCCCCCTTGTTTTCTGTCTTCTGAAAATTCAGAAGCTTTAATAATATTATATTTTAAAAATGTATGAAAAACAATAGAAATTCACACAATTTTCAAATAATTGTTATTTTACACTTTTAAATTATTAATAATTAGTTGTAATAATAATTCTATTAGTACATATTATGCTTCTGATAAATTAAATGTCTTGTTGTAATTTTCTTTTTTCTTAGCAAATTCTTTCTCAGAACAATATACGTAATGCTCCGGCCCTACTTCTCTCAATTCTAGCTCTTCATCATCAGTATATTGATGTACGTCAGGATCGTATGATGATCTTGTTCTTGTTCTTTCAGATTCTGGATCTGGTAATGGAATAGCTGACAATAATGATTTAGTATATTCATGTTGTGGATGTTTATATATTTGATCTGATGGTCCAAGTTCAACTAATTTACCAAAGTACATAACACCGATTCTATCTGATATATATTTAACCATTGATAAATCATGCGCGATGAATAAGAATGTAATTCCTTTTTCTTCTTGCAATCTTTGCATTAAGTTTACAACTTGTGCTTGAATTGAAACGTCTAAAGCTGAAATAGGTTCATCTGCTATAATAAATTCTGGTTCTACTGCTAAAGCACGTGCTATTCCTAAACGCTGTCTTTGTCCGCCAGAGAATTCATGTGGATATCTATTTGCATGTTCTTTATTTAAACCTACTGTTTCCAACAATTCGTAAACACGCTTTTTTCGTTCTTCGTTGCTAGAAACTAATTTATGTACATCTAATCCTTCAGCAATAATATCCATTACTTTTAATCTTGGATTTAAAGACGCATATGGATCTTGGAAAATCATTTGCATACGTCGATTAAACTTTAATAAATCTTTACGTTTTTTGATGTTTTGAATATCAACATTATCAAATATAACTTTTCCATCCGTTGCATCATGTAATTTAATAAGTGTTCGTCCAGTTGTGGATTTTCCACAACCAGACTCCCCTACTAAACCTAATGTTTCACCACGATATATTTGGAATGAAATATCATCTACTGCTTTTACTTCATTTTTCTTGCCTTCGTTGAAATATTGTTTCAAATTCTGTACGTCGATTAATATTTCTTTTTTCTCAGCCATTAGAACGTCACCCTTTCTACACGCTTCGGCTTATCAAACTGGTCAGGTGTTTCTTTTAATTTATTTTTAACCGCTTCTGGTAAGTCTACTTCTGGTGCTCTTTCATCTAACAACCAAGATTTCACGAAATGTGTAGGTGAAACTTGGAACCATGGCGGTTCTTCCTTGTAGTCGATATCCAGTGCATAATCACTTCTCCTAGCGAACGCGTCTCCTACAGGCGGCTTTATTAAATCTGGTGGTGTACCAGGAATTGCAAGCAACTCTGTTTCATGAGATGTTTCAAGGCTTGGCATAGAAGATAGAAGCCCCCAAGTATACGGATGTTTCGGATTATAGAAAATTTCATCTACTGAACCTGTTTCTACAATTTGTCCACCATACATTACAGCCACTCTATCAGCTACGTTTGCCACAACACCTAAGTCATGGGTGATAAAAATAATTGATGTATCAATCTTATGTTGTAACTCTTTCATCAACTCTAATATTTGAGCTTGTATAGTAACGTCCAAAGCAGTTGTAGGTTCATCCGCTATGAGTATTTTTGGATCACAAGCCAATGCCGTTGCAATAACAATACGTTGTCTTTGTCCACCTGAAAATTGGTGTGGGAAATTATTAAAACGATTCTTTGCGTTAGGCAATCCAACTAAATCTAAAATATCTAATGCCCTTTTCTTAGCATCACTTTTAGATAATTTTTGGTGCTTAATAAGAGGTTCCATAACTTGCTTTCCTATTTTCATAGTTGGATTTAATGAAGTCATTGGATCTTGGAAAATCATCCCTATTTCCTTACCTCTGATTTTTTGCATTTCTTTTTCTTCTAACTTCGCTAAATCTTTACCATCAAATAAAATAGAACCTTCTTTTATTCTGCCTACTTTACTTGGTAGTAATTGCATTAAAGCTTTTGTAGTAACTGATTTTCCCGAACCAGATTCACCAACAATTGCGAGTGTTTCACCTTTATCAAGATAAAAATCTACACCTCTAACTGCTTGTACTTCCCCCGCGTCAATGTCGAAGGAAACTTTTAAGTTATTTACTTCTAAAATTCTCTTAGCCATAATTCATTTCCTCCTTATTATTTACGCATTTTAGGGTCAAAGGCATCTCTTAGACCATCACTGAATAGATAGAAGAATAAGATTAATAAGCTTAATACCACAGCTGGAACAAATAGTTCATGTGGGAAGATCAATAACATCTTTCTTCCTGTATCAACTAGAGAACCTAATGATGCTTGTGGTGCTGGTATACCTAGACCAATAAAGCTTAAGAATGCTTCGAAGAATATTGCACTTGGTACTGTAAACATTGACGTTACAATAATTGGTCCAAGTGTGTTTGGCAAAATATGTTTAAAGATTAATTTATAATTTGATACCCCTAATGTTCTTGAAGCCATTACGAATTCTTGTTCTTTAAGTTTTAAGAATTGTCCACGAACAATACGACTCATACCTAGCCAACCTGTAACGGACATGGCTAAAATAATTGTCCACATTGACGGATCGAATAATAACACGAACAAGATAACAACAATTAAGTTTGGAATTGAAGATAATATCTCAACAATACGTTGCATGATATCATCCGTCCTACCACCGAAGTAGCCAGATAAAGCACCGTATATTACCCCAATAAATATATCTAATGCTGCTGCTATTACACCGATGAATAATGATACTTGCGTACCTCTCCATGTACGTGTCCATAAGTCACGTCCTAATTCATCTGTACCAAACCAATAGTTCTCATTTACATTAGATCCTTCGTAAACATCGAAGCCGTCTCTATCTGTACCATCAAATGGCAAGAAAGGAACTTGATCTAATACTGGTATTTTTGGTGGCAAGTTAGCGTGTGACACGTTTTGGTCACTAAACTTATGATCATTCATAAGTGGACCAACTAGTGATAATAAAGTAAGTAATACTAACCCTATTAAACCAATTACTGCTAATTTATTACTTTTTAGTTGAGCCCAAGCATCTTGCCAGAATGTACGACTCTTTCTTTCAAATTTCTCTTCAACCACTTTGTCTCTACCGTGAAGAACAAACTTTTCAGCCGGCACCCCTTGTGTAGAATGTGTGATTGAGGCATTGTCATAACCGCTATTGTTTAATTTATCTTTCTCATGATCGTTATTAGCCATTATTTTTTACCTCCTTCAACACGAATTCTAGGGTCAATAAGACCATACAATACGTCTACAATAAAGATTGAAATTATAAATAAGAAACTGAATAGTAATGTTAATGCCATAATAACTGGATAGTCATTCGTTTGAATTGAACGTACGAACTGGTCACCTAGTCCTGGCACTCCAAAGATGTTTTCAATTGTCAATGTACCAGTTAAAATCCCAGCTAACATTGGAACAATAATTGTAATAATTGGAATTAAACCATTACGTACAGCATGTCCGAATATTACTCTTGAACTGGACATCCCCTTAGCTCTCGCTAATTCTATGTAATCAGAGCCCAATACCTCAATCATTTCAGAACGTATATAACGTGCAATTGTTGCTGTTACACCTGCTGCTAAAGCTAAGGATGGTAACACTGCAGTCATAAATCCACTCCAACCTGCTACAGGGAAGATTTGCCATTCAACAGCAAATACATATTGTAGCAACACTGCCAGAACGAATGACGGCACCGAAATGAAAATAACTGATAAGAAGGTTGCTCCATAGTCAATAATCGTATTTTGCTTGATTGCGGCCACTATACCGAGCAATAGTCCGGTAATTGTACCTAAAATCATCGCGTATGTACCCATTTCAACAGAGGGTCCTAGTCTTGGTTTTATTAAACTCCAAACTTCTCTGTTATCGTATTGGAATGAAATACCGAAATCACCTTTAGCTACATTTTTTAGGTAATTTGCATACTGTACTGATACAGGATCATTCAAACCATACTTTTCGTTTATAATAACTTTTTGTTCTTCTGATAATTTCTCATCGTTGTACGGTGAACCCGGTAACAATTTCATTAAGAAAAATGTTATCGTCATAATTAAAAACAATGATATGAACATATAAAGAATACGTTTCAAAGTGTACTTAACCATTGTTTTGCCTCCAATCCCCTTATCGAATTCATATTTCTTTTAATATTCAGAAATATTTATATACATTATACAGAATTTATTCAACTTAAATCAACACGAATATTCTGAATTTTGAATAAGCATTACCCAATATCTACTTGTTGTTTTATCACAATAAAGCGACAACGCGAAGCAATTATTCATTTTATAGGTATAAATATACAATACTAGTATAATAATTACCTATTTTTACAAGTAAAGGATTAATTTATATGTATTTGCATACATAAAATATACATATGTAAAATTACACAAATATTTTTATTAAGTTTCTTAAAATATAAAAAATATTTTTCAATCTGTTATAATACAATTAATTCTTAACGTTAGAGGTAGGTAATTATGAAATTTTGGAGTATTTTTACCTTCAGTTACATAGGCATATTTTTAATTTTATGTTTAGTATTTATGAAGGATTTAGATCAAGCGAGTAATATTTTCTTTTATATGATGACTATTTTATTTGCAGTTAGTTGGCTTATTGCAATGAAACAGGATGGTGTTGGAGAAGTATCTAGACAAGCAATACGTAAATTTAACTTTCACATGAAATCTAAAGCTTCACAATCATATTTAGAAGACGATGAAGTAATGAATCCAAATATGAAGGATATAAATCTTAAAGAAAGAAATGTATATGATTGGGTGATACCGTTTGTTGTTGTTAGTACTGTATTTTTTATCATATCTATTATAATAGGATTTTTAGTTTAGCTGATTGTTCGTGTTAATTAATATGGTCAATAAATTACCGTAAGTTGTCTAGTGCGCTTCCTTATGTAGAGTGCGCCAAAAGTTCAACACACAAGTAAAAAACAGGCTGGGACAAAATCATGTCTCAGCCTGTTTCATTATAATGTTAGTAAACAGCTGTTAAGCTCTATGTTGCACGTGGACCTTGTCTTGCAACATTTTGACCTCGTATGTTGCACGTGGACCCTGTCTTGCAACATTTTGACCTTCTATGTTGCACGTGGACCTTGTCTTGCAACATTCTGACCTTCTATGTTGCATGTGGACCCTGTCTCGCAACATTTTGACTTCGTATGTTGCACGTGGACTCTGTCTTGCTACATTATAACCTTCTATGTTGCACGTGGACCTCGTCTTGCAACATTTTGACCTCGTATGTTGCACGTGGACCTCGTCTTGCAACATTCATAAACATTATCCACAAAAAAGCTGAGACATTCGTTAAAAATGTCTCAG